>DASTYH010000134.1:0-2007 GCA_035765075.1 Gemmatimonadales bacterium | reverse complement strand
GGCGAGCTCCGCCGCCATGAAGGCGCGCACCGCGGAATCCACGCTCGCGGCCACCGCGGCGGAGTCGAAGGCAGCCTGCGTGCCCGCGAAGCCGGTCGCGGAATGCGAGCAGCCCGCAAGCGTGGCAATGGCGAGCGCGAGCGCCCACCCCCGTCGCTCCCTCGGAGCGGCCTCAGCTGCCGGGAACATGGGCCCCGGCGCGGGCGGCGCCGACCCGCTCTCGAACCGCATCGATATCGCGCACGGGGCGGACCTCGACGCACCCGACGCGCGACCAGGGAAACTCCGCAGCGATCCGGAGGGCCTCGTCCATGTCCTCCGCCTCGATCAGGTTGAATCCGCCGAGCACCTCCTTCGCCTCGGCGAAAGGTCCGTCGACCACCGTCATGCGGCCCTTCCGCCGGCGGATCGACTTCGCGGTGGGCGCGTCCTCCAGCATCCGGGACTCGAGCACCTTGCCGTGCCGCTCCATCTCGTCTGCATGCGCGAAGCAGTCGCGGAGCATGCCGTCCGCCTCACCCTCGGGAAGCGCGGCAAGGAGGGAGGGGTCGATATAGATCAGGGCGATGAACTTCATGGAGGGACCCGGGGTGAGGGTGGCCGAGGTGACCGTGCACGATGCAGCGTGACACGCCTTAACTCTACAAGGTACGCCGCGGAGCGCCCACCCTCCCGAACGACCGGCCAGTCAGGCCGGCTGAACCGCGCGCGCCCTCCGGAGATAGGCGTTCAGCTCCGCCTCCCATTCACGCATGAAGGCGGTGTACGCCTCCGGCGTCCAGCCCCGCACGAACGACTCACCCGCCGGCCCCAGCGCGGTGTACGCGTAGGTCACCTCCGCGTGGCAGCCGTGGTCCGCCGGCGTCAGGCCGACGGTGAGGCGCACGACCATGAATCCGGCGGTGACCTTGAGCATCTCGACGCGGCCCGCATCGCGATCCTGTGCCAGGACCGTCCAGATCGCCTCGGCGCCGGGGCCCGCAGCGGGATCGGGCGTGGTGAATATGCAGTCCTGCTCGGCCACACCCGATTCGCTGAGGACCAGGCCGGGCTCCCATCCCGATGCCCATTCCACTTCGCGCACCGGGCAGAGTAGCGGCAGCACCTCGGCCGCCGTCCCGTCGATCGATTGCGTGTAGGTGTGGGTCACGCGCACGGGCTTCCTGACTTCCATACGAACCTCCGATACGGGGCCATGCGCCGCTACCGGCCCCGTCCGGCCCGCGGCGTCTGCTACGGCATGACGCTCTGCTCGGAGGCATGCCAGCTCACGATGCGCCAGCCTCGCGGATGCCGCCGAGCGGTGAACGTCACCAGCTGATCCTCTTCGCGGCGCGCGCCGGCGCCGTCCCGGGATGCGACCCGGAGTCTCCCGGTGAACACCGCAACGTCCGGCGAGAGCATCAGCGCCCGGCGCTCGGTCCAGGCGGCGGTGAGCTCCTCCTGGCGGCCGAGGTAGTCGCCGAGCATCTGCCGGAGGGAGTCATGCGAGCCGATCCGCCGCATGTTCAGCGCGTACGTCAGCCCCGGACCCGCATGGAAGTGTGCGGCGAAGCGATCGGCGTCGCGGGCATTCGCCGCTGCGACGACGCTGTCGGCAACCCCCTCGATCTCGGCCACCGCTTCCTCTTCCGTCTGCGACGGGGCTCCCGGCGGAGGGCCCGGCCGGCGGTTCGAATTATCGATGTCCGCCGCGATCAGCCACGGCTCCTGAGCGCGCCGGCGCAGCACCAGTACGAACTTTCCCACGTCCTCGGTTTCGGCGTCGTACTGGTAGCCGCCGATGATGTACCCGAGCGAGTCGTCGGTGGCGAATGCCAGCGCCCGAAGGCGCAGCTCGCCGCCGGCGCTCCGGTAGGCCTCCGCGATGGCGGTTCGGCCGCGCGCAGGAGGACGGCCGCTCTGCAGCGCCATCCCGTCGCTGGTGAAGAGAGCGGCGAGGCCGGCGGGATCGCGCCCCTTCCAGAGCCGCTCGTAGTCGCGAAGGACGCGGTCGAGCTCGGCGGG
>DASTYH010000133.1:0-3083 GCA_035765075.1 Gemmatimonadales bacterium | reverse complement strand
CGGTCGGGACATTCTCGCCGTAGACCGAGTTGGGTCCTCCCGACAGGATGATGCCCGTGGGTGCCCATTCCCTGATCCATTCGACGGTGCGGGAGGGAGGGTGGATCTCGCAGTAGACGTGCGCCTCGCGCACCCGGCGGGCGATCAGCTGCGTGTACTGCGACCCGAAATCGATGATGAGGATTCGCTGGGGAACGGTCACTCCGCCTCTTCCGATGGACGATTCGGCTCAGCCCGCACGGCCGAGCAGCAGGTTTCGAAGCCGGCGGATCCGGCCCTGGGCGATCTCCGCCGCGCCGGCGGGATAGTATCGGAGCAGCGCGTGAATTCCCCCGACCATCTCCCCGAAGCGACCGGCGCGGAAGTGGGCGCGAATCTCGTCGGTGAGCTGCTCTCCGTAGAATCGCGGCCATCGCTCGGCGCCCTCCCGGTACGCATCCGCGTATCGGGGATTCGCGGCAACGTAGGCCCGCTGCTGCCTGAGCACGCTTGCAAGTCCCCGGAGCATCGCCGCGCGGTTCTGCGAGCGACCGCTCTCCTGGATCCGGTATTCGGCGACCTCGGCAGGATGGCAGTAGAAGGGGTAGTTCCGCGCGAGGCGAAGGTAGAGCTCGAGGTCCTGGGCATGCCGGCGACCCCAGAGCCAGCCCTTCACCGCCACCAGGCACTCCCGGCGATACATCCCGACCGCGGGAGGCCAGATGTGGTTGTGGCGGAGCAGAGCATCATAGTGGTCACCGCCGGGACACTCGAAGCGCACTCTGGCGCCCCACGGGCGACCCTCCCTGTCGATCCGGCGGCAGACCCCGGAGATCAGCGCGGCATCGGGATGCGCGGCAAACCCCTCGAGCGCGGCGGCCACCGCATTCGGGAGCAGTCGATCGTCTGCGTCGAGGAAGACGAGGTGCGTCCCCCGCGTCTCCCGCAGGCCTGTATTCCGAGCCTCGGAGATCCCCTGGTTGGCCTGTCGGTGGTACCGCACCCCTCGATAGCGTGCCGTTATGCCCGCGCAGTCTCCGGGGGATCCGTCGTCCACCACCAGGATGTCGTCGACCGGGCGGGTCTGGGCCAGCACGCTCTCGATGGCCTCGCCGAGGTAGTGCTCCTGCCCATAGCAGGGAATCACCACCCCGACCGCCATCGCAGGCGTGCTCACCGGGACCACACCGGCTCGGCGGTCTCGCCCGCGTAGAGTGATTCGACGGTCTCGCGAGGGCGCACGATCGCCCAGCGGCCGCGGTCCACGAGCACTTCGGCGGAGCGCGGTCGCGAATTGTAGGTGGAGCTCATCACGAAGCCGTAGGCGCCCGCCCCCAGCACCGCCAGACGTTCGCCGGCCGCCACCCCCGGAAGCGGCCGGTCGAGCGCGAGGAAGTCACCGGTTTCGCACACCGGCCCCACCACATCCACCCGGCCCCCTTCCCGTCCGTGCGACTCGAGCTCCACGATGTCGTGATAGGCCATGTAGTGGCTCGGGCGAACGAGGTCGTTCATGCCGGCGTCCACGAGCACCAGCTCCTTCCCACCCGAATGCTTGCGGGAGAGCACGGTGGTGAGCATCACCCCGGCACTGCCGACGAGGAACCGGCCGGGCTCGAGCACCACGGTGAGCCCCGTTTCGCGGGCGAGCGGCGCGATCGCCTCGGCCAGGCGCTCGGGCGCGAGCGGCATCTCATCACGGTAGCGGATGCCGAGGCCGCCACCGATGTCCAGGTTTCGAAGCGACGTAATGCCCGCCGCCCGGAGATCGGCAACGAGACCCGCCAGCCGTCCGAGGCCCTGCCGGTACGGGGCAGGATCGAGGATCTGGCTGCCGATGTGCATCGCGATGCTCTCGAGCCGGAGTCGCCCCTGGCGGCTCGTGGCGAGCGCCAGCTCGAAGACCTGGTCGAACGGCACGCCGAACTTGATCCCCCCCTGACCCGTCGAGATATAGGGGTGCGTGTCGGCGGACACGTCCGGGTTCACCCGGATCCCGACCCCCACACTGCGGTCGAGCCGGTCCGCAACCATGCCGAGGACGTGGAGCTCGTCCGCCGACTCGAGGTGGATGTGGCCCACGCCGGCCCGGACCGCCTCCTCGAGCTCGGCCGGTGATTTGCCGACGCCGCTGAAGACCACGTCGGCCGGAGCGTAGCCGGCAGCGAGCGCCCGATGGAGCTCGCCCCCGGACACGATGTCCGCGCCGGCGCCCAGGTCCCGGAGGACGCGCAGCACGGCCAGGTTGCTGTTGGCCTTGACGGCGTAACAGATCCTGTGGGGAAGGCCGGCGAGGGCGGTGTCGAGCCGCGCGTACTGTTGCCGGATCGCGTCGGCGTTATAGACGTAGAGCGGGGTACCCGCCCCGTCCGCGATGTCGCTGAGCGCTACCCCGCCGAAGTAGAGCGTTTCCTCGCGGCGCTCGAGTCCCGCGTCCTCGAAGAGGGCGCGCCGCTCCTCCTCTCCGATCATGGCGCGGTCGCGCTCCGGCGTCAGTACGCCTTTGCCCATACCGCCTCCACGCTGCTCGGCTTGCCGCACCAGACGCAGGCGGCGGGCGGCGTCGGGGACCGGAATTCCTCGTCAGGGAGAACCCGGATGGTGGCCTTGGTGGCATCCTTGATGGCGTTCTCGCACTCGGGCGATCCGCAGAAGCCGGCGTAGATGAATCCCCCTTCGCCTTCGATCCGCGCGATGAACTCGTCCTTCGTTGCGCCCCGGAGACTCGCTGCCTCCCGACGCTCGCGCGCCGCCGTCAGGAGCGCCGTCTGCATCGTCGCCATCTCGGCGTCGAGCCGGGCCGCGAGTCCCTGCATCGGGACTGATTCCTTCTTGGGGCCAACCCGGCGGGCGAGCATGACGGTCCCGGCCGCGACATCGCGCGGGCCCACCTCGAGGCGGAGGGGGACGCCGCGCGCTTCCCATTCGTAGTACTTGGCGCCCGGCTTCATCCCTTCCCGCCCGTCGAGATGCGTGCGGATCCCGGCGGCGCGCAGCTCGCGCAGGAGCCGCTCCGCCGTCTCCATCACCGACGCGCGCTCGTCGTCGCTCCGGAAGATGGGGACGATGACCACCTGCCACTGCGCGAGTCGCGGCGGACAGAC
>DASTYH010000132.1:0-5436 GCA_035765075.1 Gemmatimonadales bacterium | reverse complement strand
GTCACCAGGCCGATTATGACGGAACGGCCGACCCGCCGCATCCCGCTGCGCAGTTCCCGCTGACCTGCGAATCGTGCCACTCGACCACCGTGTGGACCGGCGCGACCTTCGACCACGCCGCCACCGCCTTTCCCCTGACTGGCGCTCACCTCGTGGCCACCTGTGACGGCTGCCATGCGGACGGCGTCTACTCCGGAAGACCGACGACCTGCGTGTCCTGTCATCAGGCGGAGTACGACGCGACCACCGATCCGGGTCACGCCGCCGCAACCTTCCCAGTCAGCTGCGAGTCGTGCCACACCACCACGACGTGGGACGGGGCGACGTTCGACCACGACGGGCCGTACTTCCCGATCTACTCGGGCAAGCATGCCGGGCGGTGGAGTACCTGTGCCACCTGTCATGCGAATCCGGCGTCGTACGCGGACTTCACCTGCTTCAATTGCCATGAGCACGACCAGATCCAGATGGACGACACTCACAAGGAGAAGCCCGGCTACCAGTACGAGAGCCGCACCTGTCTCACCTGCCACCCCCGGGGGGACGCATGAAGCCGGCGCTCCTTACTCTCGTCGCGGCGCTCATCGCGGCATTCCCCGCCACGGCGCAGGAGGCGCCAGCCGCCGCCGCTCCATCCGGTTCGGTGGCGTGGGCGCGCATTACCTATCTGACCACGGCGACCGCCTACCTCGATGCGGGGCGCGAGGAGGGGCTGCGGGAAGGTGCGGCGGCGGACGTGGTGCGCGGGGGCGCCGTCATCGCGCGCGTGACGGTGGCGTTCCTCTCGAGCCACCGGGCCTCGGGGAAGGTGGAGGTGTCTACCGCCACTCCGCAGGTGGGCGACTCCGTCCGATTCGTGCCTGTGCTGCGCGCGACAAGCGAGACGGAGCCGCCGGCGCTCGCGCGGGCGGCGCCGGGTGCCCGGGGCCCCCGGGGCGCAGGACGACTGCACGGACGGCTCGGCGTCCGCTACCTCGCCGTCACCGATCGGTCCGGTATCGGCTCCCGATTTGCCCAGCCGGCGCTCGATACGCGGCTCGACGGGACGGCGCTCGGGGGCACGCCGATCGGAATATCCGTGGACGTGCGCGCGCGGCGCACCCTCGCGACGCATGCCGACGGCACCACCGATGCGAACGAGCGATATCGGGTCTATCGCGCCGCGCTCTTCTGGCACCCCGCCGCATCTCCGGCACGCGTCACGGCGGGTCGGCAGTACTCGGCGGCGCTCGCGCCGGTGAGCTTCTTCGACGGCTTGAGCGCCGAGTACCTGGGGAGCAGGGTGAGCGCGGGACTCTTCGGGGGAGCGCAGCCCGATCCGCTGAGCTTCGGCTTCTCATCCGCCGTGCGCGAGGCGGGGGGCTACGTGCAGGCGCACGCACGCCCTGGGGAGCCGCGCCGGTGGCAGGTCACCGCCGGCGCAGTGGGCGCGTACACCGCAGGGGAAGTGGATCGGGAGTTCGGCTACGTGCAGGCGAGCTACGCGGACCGGCGGGTCTCGTTCTACGCCGTGCAGGAGATCGACTACAACCGGGGATGGAAGCGCGACGCCGGCGAGCCTTCGCTGGCTCCCACGAGCACCTTTGCGAGCGCCATGGTGCGGGTCGGAGAGGGACTGAGCCTCCGGGGTGGATTCGACAATCGGAGAAATGTCCGGCTCTATCGCGATTTCGAGACTCCCGAGACCGAATTCGACGACGCATACCGGCAGGGATGGTGGGGCGGGGTGGCGCTTGCAGCGGGGAGGCTTCGCGTGGCCGGCGATCTCCGGACGAGTCGCGGGGGCGCGGCCGGTCCGGCGGACTCATGGACCTTCTCCGCCGGCCTCACCCGGCTCACGGCGGCGGCCCTCGACCTGCGGGTCCGCTCGACCCGGTACGACGGCGCCGCGGCGGACGGCTGGCTGCACTCCGTCAGCGTCGCGGCAGCGCCCACCGCACGGTTGCGCGTCGAGGCGTCCGGTGGACTCCGGCGCAGGAACAACCCGCTCGATGACCCCGCGCTCTCGGAGTCGCGCTGGGTCGGACTCGACGTGGACCTTACCCTTGCGAGATCGTGGTACCTGATACTCTCCGGGATGCGCGAATCGGGCGCCGAGGCCTCGCAGCAGCTCTTCGGCGGCGTGAGCTGGCGTTTCTGATCCCATTCTGCCGCCGAAGATGACGGACTCTTCGCCGGCCTTTCATTGCAGCTTCATGTGGCCGGTGGTAACCTTGCAACGGTTCCTCGAAAGAGGGACCATGCGGGATGCCCCACAGGAGAGGGGCCGGCGTGCGCAAGCCGCCGAGGGGCGGAGGCTCCGAGTCACTGGCCGCAGGCGAGAGCTCGCAAGAACTCGAGCAAGACATCCGGCAACTCGGAGACCGGAGAACGTTCTAGATGACGCTCGCGAGAGCCCATCGAAACCGCCCGATCGGAATCAAGTTTCTCCCCTGCAGCCCTCGGCGCCGTCAAACGCGCCGGGGGCTGCCGACTTTCCTTTCCATCGCCTTGTGGCGCTGAGCGCGCGGGTGTCGCTCCTGAACCGGCCTGGGGGATGACGATGAATCCGGAATCGAGCCGGGAGCGGCTGCTCGCCGCGGCGGCGCGGCTGCTCGAGGAAGTGGGGTTTGCCGGCACGACGACGCGGCGGGTGGCCGAAGAGGCGGGGTTGAGCGAAGTCACGCTCTTCCGCCAGTTCGGCACCAAGGAGCGGCTCCTCGCCGAGGCCGTCCGCGCCCACGGGGCGGAGCCGCCCGGTGTTGCCCTGCCCGCAGAGCCCAGGGAACCGGAGGCGGAGCTGGCGGCATGGTGCAGCGCCCATCTCGAGCGGCTCGCCCGGGCGCGGGGCGTGTTGCGGCGCTGTCTCGGCGCGCAGGACCAGCTGCCGCTCGTCGACATTCCGGCCGAGGTCGGCGTGGAGCAGGCCGCGGTCGAGCTCCGTTCCTACGTTGCGGCGCTCCGGCGGGCGGGGCTGCTCGCAGCGCCGCCGGAGCGGGATGCCGTCGCCGTCACCATGCTCGTGTCGACGATCGTGATGGACGCACTCGGACGGGGGGATTTTCCCGGCCTCTTCGAGCGGCATCCGTCGGAATCGGCCGCCGAATACGCGGCCGCCTTCGTGGCTGCCCTCGGCACGGTATCGAATGGCGGGCGCAGGAGTCAGCGCGGCCCTTCCGCCGGCGCGCCGGGCACCAGTCCCGGATCCGCCGCGAAGTAGACCACCTCGTAATGGCTGACCTGCTCGTCCCGATCGACCAGGAATTCATCGTCTTCGGGGTAGAACACCGCCCGCTCCGGATCGGGGCCGGCAAACCGGCGAATCGCGTCGCGGGACTCCCAGAGCGTGAAGTAGAGAAATTCCGCCTTTCCGTCGACGATGCGGCGGAGCACCATCGCTGCGCGGTTGCCGGGGGTGCCCCGGTACTCCGCGAGGCCGGTCCCCTCCTGGTACCGGACATAGCGGTCGGCGTCCTCCGCGCGAGTCGCGCCGCGCCAGAGGCGGGCTATCATCGTCATCGTTTCTCCTCCCGTCTGGTGAATGGCCGTTTCCGGCCGCGTACGCCCCGCATAATTCTACCGCAGGCCGGATCCCGCATGCACTACCTTTCAGGCTCGAGCGCCGAGCCCGGCGTGGCGCACCGGCAGCGAAGAGATCGCACGATCCGGTCGTCCCCGGGCCGGCATGGAATGGATTCGGAACAGGGGGAGTCTGGGGGATGAGGATCTTCATCGCTGGCGCGACCGGCGCGATCGGCCGCCGGCTCGTGCCCGCACTCATCGGGCGGGGCCACCGCGTGACGGGGATGACCCGTTCCCGCGCGGGCGCCGACGCACTCGAGGAGCTGGGGGCCGAGCCGGTCGTTGCGGACGCGCTTGACCGGGAGCAGACCCTGCGCGCGGTCGCGCAGGCCTCCCCCGAGGTGGTGGTCCACCAGATGACCGCGCTGGCGGAGGCACGAGACCTCAGGAATTTCGACCGTACATTCGCGGCCACAAACCGGCTCAGGACCGTGGGCACGGACAACCTGATGGCCGGCGCTCGAGCCGCAGGCGCCCGGCAGTTCGTGGCGCAGAGCTACGGGAACTGGGTGTACCGACCAGGAGGGCCGGAGGCGAAATCGGAGGAGGATCCCTTCGATCCCAGCCCGCCGCTGAGCCAGCGCCGGACGCTCGACGCGATCATTCACCTCGAGCGCGTGGTGCGGGCGGAGGGCGAGCTGGCCGGCGTCGTGCTTCGTTACGGAAACTTCTACGGCCCCGGCACCGCGCTTGCCCGGGACGGAGAGATGACCGAGCTCGTCCGGCGTCGCAGACTGCCGGTCATCGGGAAGGGCGGCGGGATCTGGTCCTTCATCCACGTGGACGACGCCGCATCGGCGACGCTCGCCGCCATCGACTCGTCCGCACGCGGGACCTACAACGTCGTGGATGACGAGCCGGCTCCCGTCGCCGAATGGCTCCCCGAGCTCGCTCGCATCGTCGGCGCCCGGACGCCGTGGCGAGTCCCGGAATGGGTGGGGCGCCTGGCGGCCGGAGAGGCCGCCGTGTCGATGATGACCCGCGTTTCCGGCGCCTCGAATGCCAGGATCAAGCGGGAGCTCGGCTGGAGCCCGGCCTGGACGAGCTGGCGCGAGGGCTTGCGGCACGAGCTTGCCACCCCGACATCGGGCGGTCGCTGATTCGTTGCACTCGCCCGAGCTGCCAAGGAGCCCTATGCGTCGCGACATGCCGACCGGCGTCACGCTGCTCTACGATCCGCACTGGAACAAGGGGACGGCCTTTACCGAGGCCGAGCGCGAGGCACTGGGGCTGCGTGGACTGCTGCCCCCGCGGGTTCTCACCCAGGAGCAGCAGCTGGTGCGGGTGCTCGAGAACTTCCGCGGCAAGGAGTCGCCCCTCGAGAAATACATCTACCTCGCAGCGCTCCAGGACCGCAACGAGCGTCTCTTCTATCACGCGGTCATCGCGCACATCGACGAGATGCTGCCGATCATCTATACCCCGACGGTCGGCGAGGCCTGCCGGAAGCTCAGTCACATCTTCCGCCGACCGCGCGGCCTGTACGTGTCGGCCCAGGATCGGGGGCGCATGGCGGCGGTGCTCCGCAACTGGCCGCGGCGCGATGTCTCGGTCATCGTGGTGACCGACGGGGAGCGGATTCTCGGGCTCGGTGACCTGGGCGCGCAGGGGATGGGGATTCCGATCGGCAAGCTGGCGCTGTATTCCGCCTGCGCCGGCGTGGATCCCGACCGCTGCCTACCCGTCATGCTGGACGTCGGCACCGGCAATCCGGAGCTCCTCGCCGATCCGCTCTACTTCGGGCTTCCGCACAGGCGCATCGCGGGGGACGACTACCTCGCGCTCGTCGACGAGTTCGTGGCCGCGGTGGGCGAGGTCTTTCCCGACGCGCTCCTGCAATTCGAGGACTTCGCCACCGAGCACGCGATCGGCCTC
>DASTYH010000131.1:0-2133 GCA_035765075.1 Gemmatimonadales bacterium | reverse complement strand
ACCCGCTTCACCGGAATGCTGCGGGGCGACACGATTTCGGGCGGCTACCTCACGACCGGCGGTCATGAGTCGGACCGGAGAACGGGGGAGTGGCAGGTGGTGCGCCGCCGGTAGCGCGCGCCCTCGCAATCCGGGTTGCCGCGGCTTTTGCCGAACGGTTAGCTTTGCCCCGTCCGACCCGACCTGATCCTCCCTCGATCCCGGGCCCCGATGTCCCTCGAGACCATCGTCGTCGGCGAGGCGCCCGCCTCGCACGCCACACCGCTCCTCATGCTCGCCGTGCCCCAGGGCGGACTCCCTCCGAGCCTCGCGGAGGTCGATGCGAATTCCGGGAATGCCCTCAGCCGGCTCTACGCGGCGGGTGATTTCCGTGGCACGCGTGACGAGGTGGCCGTGCTCTATCCGGAGGGGCCCGCCGCGCGGCTCCTCCTCGTCGGGATGGGGGGAGACGACCGGGCCCGGGCGGGGTCCGGGGCGGTGCGGCGTGCCGCTGCCGTGGCCGCTCGGCGCGCGCGGGGACTCGGCGTGGAGCGCGCCGCGTTCCACCTGGCGCCGGAGGCGGCCAGCGGGCTCGACGCGGGCGCCATCGCGCGCGCGGCGGCGGAAGGGCTCCCCTACGGGGCATGGCAATACACCGAGCTCAAGAAGCCGGCCGAGGACCAGCGTGCGCAGCTCGAGCGCGTGGCGATTCTCGTCGGCGGCGGAGCGGCGGAGGAAGGGCACCGGACGGGGCTCGCCATTGCGGCGGGCCAGGCACTGGCGAGGAGCATCCAGGTGCTTCCGGGGAACGAGTGCACGCCGACCTACATCGGCGAGCAGGCCGCCGCGCTCGCCGCGCGTCACGGAATGCACGTTACCGTCCTCGACAAGTCCGCCATCATTGCGGAGAAGCTCACGGCGCTGCTCGCGGTGGCGCAGGGGAGCGCCCAGGAACCGCGCTTCATCGCGCTCGAGTACGCCGGCGCCGAGGGCGCACCCGTGGTGCTGGTGGGGAAGGGCGTCACCTTCGACAGCGGCGGGATCTCGATCAAGCCGGCGCAGTCGATGGAAGACATGAAGTTCGACATGTCCGGCGCCGCGGCGGTGCTCGGAACCTTCGAGATGCTGGGGCGCCTCCGGCCCCGCGTGCGTGTCGTCGGACTCATTCCCAGCGCAGAGAACATGGTCTCCGGGTCGGCGTACAAGCCGGGCGACGTGGTGCGGAGCCACCTCGGGAAGACGATCGAGGTGGTGAACACCGATGCCGAGGGCCGCCTGCTTCTCGCCGACGCGCTCTCGTACGCGCGCCGCTATCAGCCCGCCTGCGTGGTGGACGCGGCGACCCTCACCGGGGCGGTGGTGATCGCGCTCGGGCATGTGGCGACCGGCATCATGGGTACCGACGACGCGCTGGTGGACGAGCTCCGCGCGGCCGCCGAGCGGGCCGACGAGCGGGTGTGGCCGCTCCCGCTCTGGGACGAGTTCCGCGACCTGATCAAGTCGGATATCGCCGACGTGAAGAACAGCGGCGGCCGACCGGCCGGCACCATCACGGCGGCGTGGTTCCTCCGCGAGTTCGTCGATGGGTTTCCCTGGGCACATCTCGACATCGCCGGTACGGCCTACAGCGACCGCGATCACCCGACGCGCGTCAAGGGACCCACGGGAGTCGGCGTGCGCCTCTTCAGCGAGTTCGTGCTCGGCCGTGCGAAGTAGGCTCCCCGCGGCGCTCGCCGCGCTGGCGCTGCTGCCGGGTGTACTCATGGCACAGGTGCCCGGCGTCCCCGAGGTGCCGACGGAGCCGGACACTGCCGCAGCCGCCGACTCCGCCGATGCCTATCGGCGGATGCAGGCCGAGGCGGGGATCGTCGTCCCGGTCATGCCCCGGATTGCCGCCGAGTCGCCGCAGCCCCCGCTCAGCCGGATCATCATCTCCCGTGACTCCATCGATGTGTCGGGTGCGCTCACCGTGGGTGATCTCCTCGCGCGCGTCCCCGGCGTCTACCTCTGGCGCGGTGGCGGAATCGGCCGACCGGAGCTCGTCAACTTCCGCGGCCGCGGCACGGCCTCGGCAGAGTACTTTCTCGACGACATCCCCTACCTGCCCGCCGGTCCCGACAGTCTCTCGGTGGACGCGACGCTGCTCCCGCTCGC
>DASTYH010000130.1:0-2667 GCA_035765075.1 Gemmatimonadales bacterium | reverse complement strand
CGGGATGACAGCTCTTGATTATCCGGCCCAACAGTCCGACTGTCCGACTGTCCGACTGTCCGTCCTTCCGTCCCTATCGAGGCCCCGCCAGCTCCGCCATCCGCGCCCTCGCCGCGGCCACCTGCGGCTGCAGCTCCGGGTCGGCAGCGCGCCAGAGATCCACGAAGCGACTGTAATACGCCAGCGCCGTATCGCGGTCCCCCCGGGCATCGGCAATCTCCGCGAGGCGCCTGAGCGCAAGGGGATAGAAGGTCACAGCCTCCGGCCCCTCGTCCGTCACCGGCGCGTCCATCAGGCGCCCGTAGATCGCGGCCGCCGAATCGCTGCGGCCGGCCCGGTCCCAGGCGTTCGCGTAGTAGAACCGCCCGCACGGAACGCAGTGGACCGTGGTGAGAGCACGGCCGTATGCGAGTGCCGCGTCCTCCCACCGGCCCTCCGCCTCGGCCTCCATGCCATCCCACCAGTGCGGATCGTCCGGCGAGCGGGATTCCGGGGCGCGCGCCGTTTCCCACTCCCGCCGGAGATTCCGCACCGCGGCAACATCGCCGAGAAGAGTGTACACCTCCGCAATGGCGAAGTGAGGCTTGTCGATCGCTGCGAGCGCGCCGAAGCGCTCCGTCGCAAGGACCCGCGCGAGTTCGGCGCGCGCCTCCGCCGGTCGGTCGAGCTGTCGCGCAAGGTGCGTCGCTCGCACCAGCATGAGCGCTGCCGCCTCCGCCGGGTCGTCCCTGGCCATTGCGTCTACGAATCGCATGGCACCGGCATCCACGGCCCGGAGCTTTCCTCGCATCTCGTTGAGTCCCAGCTCCGCAAACGCGACGCGCATCTGCGGAAGGGGGCGGTTGTCCGCCCGGATCGCGGAATCCGCGAGCAGGCTGTCGATCGCGTCGAGGTCCCGGCGCGCGCCGGCGAGGTCGAGCTTGAGGGTGATGATCGTGGGATGCCCCGGGAACCGCTCCTCGGCAAACGTCACGAGACTCTCCGCGGCCGCCCACTTCCCCTGCGCCAGGAGCGCGTACTGGAGGTTCACGACGAGGTTCATCGACATCCCCGCCGCCACGCCCGAGCGGAGGATCGCTTCCGCTTCCGGAAAGCGGCCAGCGATGTTGAATTCCAGTCCCAGGTTGTTCGTCGCCGCGACATTGGTGGGGTCGAACTCGAGGGCGGCGCGATACGCGGCAATGGTGCTGTCGGGTTTCCGGTTCGCACGGGAGTAGTAATAGGCGTCGGTCAGGTATCGCTCGAGGGGAGGCAGACGGTCCCGATGCCGGAATGCCGCACGCGCCGCCTCGATCTGCAGGGTCCGGCTGGCGCTCATGTTGAAGAGCGTTGCCGCGAGCTTGCGCCAGGCCATCGCAAAGCTCGAATCGAGCGCTACGGCCCGCTCCAGAAGGCTGCGTGCCTCCTCCAGGTCCCCCGACTCGAAGAGCCGGGTCGCGCGGGTATAGAGCTGGAGCGCTGGTAGCGAGGCCGTCGTGACCCGCTCCAGCGGCTCGCTGGCGCGGATCGCGTTGAGCGATTCGCCGATCTCTTCCCTGAGCGCCGTAGAGAGTTCGTTCACTGCCCGGATCAGGTCTCCCTCCGATGCCGCCTCGGAGCGGACCGGCACCAGGGTAACGCCCGAATCGGCGGTGACGATGCGCGCGGTCAGCACGAACCCGGAGCCCAGGCTCGAGATTTCCCCCACCACCACCGCCTTCGCTCCCTCGCGCACAGCCACCTCACGGGCCGTGGCTTCGTCGAGCGGTGCGCCCTCCGGGCGGTTCATCCGCGTGAGTGCGGCCGAGACGGCCCGGCTATCCAGCAGGCGCACGACCCGTGACTGCCCGAGGTCCACCCGAAGCGCCTCCGTCACCGAAACGGCGAGCGAGGTGTCGGTCCCCCGGCTCGTGAAGTCGGCGAGGACGAATCGATCCGCGGCATCGAGGGTTCCGGAGGAAAGAAGCGTCCCCGCCGGTCCGATCCCGAGCGCCCGCGAGGCGGCATAGCCAATCGCCAGGAGGAACGTAGCGCCGAGTGCGACGCCCCCGCCGATGAAGGCGCGTCGCCAGGTGAACAGGCGCTGGTGCGCCGGCTCCGGCTCGTAGCGGAAGGCGCCGGTGGCCCGCTGGCGCGCCCGGGCCCGCTCCACGCGCCCGGTATAGAGCATCACGGGAAGGCCCGCGAGCATCACCACGAGCGCGGCGATCCAGACCCAGTCCGGGAGTCCGAACGCCCGCGTGGCGCCGAAGACGAGCGCGGTGATGACTGCGGTCGCCACCAGGAAGAGCCCCGCCACGCGCACCGGGTGCGCACGCCGGATCGCAGTCTCCGCGGAGGTGAGCACCGCGGGAACGGGAGTGGTGGCCACCGGCGTCGAGCCGCCCGACGGCGTGGTGAGCGCCTCGAGCCGGGCGAGCAGCTCCCCGGCCGACTGCCAGCGGTCAGCCGGGTGCTTCTCGAGGCACCGCATGACGAGCGCCGCCACCTCGGCGGGGATGGCGGGCCGGTGCAGCGCCACCGGATCGGGCGTCGCGGTCACGTGGGCCGCCAGCATTGCCTGCGGGGTCGCCGCCACGAACGGCGTGCGGCCGGTGAGGAGCTCGTATGCCACCGCCCCGACTGCATAGAGGTCGGCGCGATGATCCACGTTGGGATCGGCCGCCGCCTGCTCCGGCGCCATGTAGG
>DASTYH010000129.1:0-4942 GCA_035765075.1 Gemmatimonadales bacterium | reverse complement strand
GCACCTCCGGCCGGAACTTGGCCACCATCGTCTGTCCTTCCCGCTCCGCCTCCACCAGCCCCGCGTTGATCAGCTCCTTCATGTGGTGCGAGACCGTTGCCTTCGTCACCGGGAAGTGGTTGCAGAGCCGCTGGTACGGACAGTCCACCTGTTTCGCGATCGCCTCGAGCATCGAAAACCGCCGCGGGTCCGCCAGGGCCTTCGCGATCCGGTCGAACTGGCCCGGGAGCAGCCGATGCGAGTGCGTGCTTGCATTCACAGTCATATGATTATCTAACTCTCGAATGTTGTCAAGAGCCCCGCCGGACCCATTTCCCGGGTCCGGACGCCGCCACCAGTGTCGCAATCGGTTGCGGAGGTTCTCCAAGTTATGGTGGAGCCGCATTTCCGGCCACCACCGACGCATTCGGAGTCAGAGCACGCGGCGTGCCAGCGGTGGGGGGTGGTAGGGTGGTAGGGTGGAAAGTCGGACGGTCGGACGGTCGGACGGTCAGACGGCGGGAAGTCGGATGGTTGGGGGCAAGGGAAAGGAACGGGCGTCATACCGAGGGAGCAAAGCGACCGAGGGATCTACCATGCAGAGGCCGGGGCCCCCGGTGGCAGATCCCTCGCTTCGCTCGGGATGACACAGCTTCAAGTTCCGGCCTTCCGACCGTGTCCGACCGTCCGACCTATTCGCAGCACCCCTTCCGTCCCGCCGCCACCGGATACCCCTCGTCCGGATCGACTTCGCAACCCGGATCGTACCGGTCGTGGTGGCGGAGCCAGACCATGGGGAAGGGGAGACCCTCCTCATCCCGCCCATCCGGCACCAGGTCCAGCCAGTTGTAGACGCCGAGCATCGGCTCCAGGCCGCGCGCGTAGACGGAATAGGTGAGGAAGATCTCTCCCTCCTCGTTCCGGTAGAAGACGCTCACGCCCGGGAGATCGAGGAGCGTGGTGGGCGCGTCCGGGGGAATCGGCCGGAAATTGTAGGTGGCCGTTCCCGAGCCGATCATCTCGGGCGTGACCGCCACCGCCCGGTCGTAGTTGAAGTCGCTCCCCGAGGAGGAGACCCACTTGAAGCGCCACCCCATCCGCTGGCGGAACGGCGCCAGCTCGGCGAGGGGAGCTCGGGACACGGCGAGCAGCGTCACGTCCCGCGCCGCGAGGTGGGGCACCGATCCGTCGATGTGGTCGCCCATGAGGGAGCAGGCCGGACACCCCTCCTCCCACCCGGGCGCGAACATGAAGTGATAGACGATCAGCTGGCTCCGGCCCGCAAAGAGGTCACCGAGCGATTCCCGCCCGTTCGGCCCGTCGAACCAGTACTCCTTCTCGATCTTCACCCAGGGCAGTTCCCGCCGCCGCCGGGCGAGCTCGTCCCGGCGGCGGGTAAGCTCCTTTTCCTCCGCAAGGAGCGCCTTCCGCTCCTCGACCCACGCCGCGTACGAGACGATACGCGGTCCCGCCGGTGCTTCCAGTGTCGTCATCACGATACCTCCGCCGTGTCCCTGGCCCGGCCGGGCTCGGGGAGACAGCCGTCCGGGTCGGTCTCGAAGTCCACCACCGGCCGGATCTCGACGCTCCCGATCCTGGCCGAGGGAATCCGCGAGGCCACCTGGATGGCGTCGTTGAGGTCCCGCGCCTCGATGAGGTAGAACCCCCCGAGCTGCTCCCGCGTCTCGGCGAAGGGGCCGTCGGTGGCGGAGAGCTCGCCGTTCCGGATCCGGATGGTCGTGGCGGTCGAGATCGGCTTGAGCGCCTCGCCGGCCACGAAATGTCCGCTCCGGCGGACGTCGTCGGTAAAGGCGAAATACTCGCCCATGAACGCCTCCGCCTCCTCCTGCGGCATGGCGTCGAGTTTCGTCTCCTCATCGTAAATCAGGCAGAGATAACGCATTGAAGCCTCCCGACGGGGGATGGTGACAGACTGCGCCTGCTTATTGTCGTTTGGCGAAGCCAGAATTCGACAACCATCATGAAACACGCAGGTGGACCCGCCCCGGTTTCATTCCCCGGGACGGGCCTCGCTTTCCGAGCCACCCACCGTAAGTCCGGACCATCTCCGCCGCCAGTGCCATTTTGGGCCAGTTCTCGCGGACCAATTCCAGGGCGAGTGACGGCCTGGCAGAGCTCAGCGCATGCCGGCAACGCGCGCGGCGGCGACGGTGTCGTCCACCACGAGAATCAGCCTGTGGTCGTGATCACTGTAGAGCACTTCGATGTTGACCCCTGCCTCGGCGAGGCGGCGGCAGGTGGCGCCCAGCTGGCCGGGACGCTCCTGGTCGAGGCGGGTGGTGACCACCTCGCGTATCGCGACGACCCGGATCCCCGCCGACTCGAGTGCCGCGCGGGCCCCCGCGCCGTCCGCCACCAGGAAGTGCGCGGCGCCCACCCCGCTCGCCACCCACGCGCCGCCCCCCTCGACGCTCACGCCGGCCCGACCGAGCGCTTCTCCCATCTCGGCGAGTGCGCCGGGCCGATCCGCCAGCTCGATGGAAACGTCCCACATCAGGCGCCTGCCACGCGGAGGACCGGCTCGTGCCGGACCGGGACGCTGCACGAGCTCGCGATGAAGCAGCGATCGTGCGCGGTGTGGTGGAGCGCGAGCGCGCTGTCCGCGTGCGCCGGGTCGGCGATGGTGACGATCGGCCGGAGTGTCACCGACTCGAAGCGTCCCCCTCCCTGCGCGTCGAACACCAGCGTGCCGCTCGCGCGGTCGGTGTAGTCCACCACGCGCACGCCGGCGCGCGCGCAGAGCGCAAGGTACGCGAGCATGTGACAGGCGGAGAGCGCCGCCACGAGGAGGTCCTCGGGGTTGTACCGCTCGGCGGTGCCCCGGAACATCGCATCGGAGCTCCCCTCGAGGTCGGGCTTCCCCGCGACGCTGACCCGGTAGTCGCGGTCGTAGCTCGTGTAGCTGGCGGTGCCGACTCCCCTGCTGCCGGTCCAGCGGAGCTCGGTCTCGTAGTCGTGGGCACGCGGGCGCGTCGTGGCGGTCATGTCGGTCCCCTGTCTGAAGTTGGCCCAGGATACAACGGTGACGCTTCGGCGGCGGACGAACTGTCGGCGCTGTAGTTTCGGAGCATGACGAAAGGGAGAATTCCGGACGGGCCGGCGGTTGCCGCGGTGGCGGGGCTGATGGGCGATCCGAGCCGGGCGGCGATCCTCACCGCGCTGCTGGGCGGCGTCGCGCGGCCCGCGGGGGAGCTGGCGAAGTACGCGAGAGTCTCTCCCTCGACCGCGAGCGCCCATCTGGCCAGGCTGGTGGAAGGGGGGCTCGTTCGGGCCACCACCGCGGGGCGGCACCGGTACTTCGCGCTCGCCGGCCCGCAGGTGGCCCGCGCGCTCGAGGCGCTGGCGCTCGTGGCGCCGCCCGCGCCGGAAACCGGAGGAAAGGGGGACTTCGAGCTCCGCCGTCTCCGCCGGGGCCGCACCTGCTACGATCACCTCGCCGGCGCCCTCGGCGTGGCGGTGACCGAGGCGCTTGTCGCGCGCGGGTCGCTCGAGCCGCACGGAGACGCCTTCGAGGTGACGGCCGAGGGGGAGGAGTGGCTCGGCCGGCTGGGCGTCGATGCCGGCCGCATCCGCTCCGGCCGTCGCGCCTTCGCGCGCGCCTGCCTCGACTGGAGCGAGCGCCGGCCTCACCTCGCCGGCGCCCTCGGCGCGGCGATCACCGCCCGCTTCTTCGAGGCCGGCTGGCTCGCCCGCGTTGACGGCTCGCGCGCCGTGGTCCCCACGAGCGCCGGCCGGCGAGCGTTCCGGCGCGAGCTCGGCGTCGTCGCCGACTGACCGGCAGGTGACTGAGCGGCAGGCGGGGGTTACTTCCGCGCGGCCCGGACTCGCTCTTCCTGGAGGCGTCCCAGCGCCCGCGGGTCGAAACGGATCTGCAGCGGCTCCCGCCCCTTCCATGCGCCGAGGTGGGTGTGCGGGAACCAGGAGAAGCCGTTGTTCCCGATCCGCGCCACCGGCTGGCCGGCGATGACGCTGTCGCCCCGTGCGACCTGGGGATCATCGATGTGCCCGTAGAGCACTCGGACCCCGTCCTTCCGCTCGAAGACGATGGAGCTCGCCGGCCCCTGGCCGCGTTCCCCCGGCCGGTTGGTCGTCTCGTTCAGGTGGACGCTCACCACCACGCCGTCGAACGGCGCGAGCAGCGTCTCCCCCCAGCCGAACCAGTCCTCGTTCTTCGACCCGTCTCCCTCGTGGGTATGGGCAAAGCGCTTTGCCGGCCCGCCGTCCCGGCGGACGACCGTGCAATCGCTCCCGAGCGCATCGCCCAGGAAGAGCGGGTCGCCCTGGTGTACGGAGTGGGTGCTGCAGGTGAGGTCGGCGGCGGCGATGGGATGGATTTCGACGCTCTCGATCGTGGCCGGGAGGGTGCCTTCGTCGAAGGGGGCGGCGGAGCTGCCGGGCTGCTGCGCGGAAGCGGCGGAAACGGCGGAAACGGCGGCAACGAGCGTGAAGAGTGTGGCCGTACGGTACATCGATGAGCTCCTCAGTTGGTTACTCCTGAGATTCCTGACCCCCGCGTCCGGTCGCGCGTCCCGTATCGGCAATCCTCCGCGTCTCCGCGCCTCCGCGGTTCGCAGTTTCTCGGCGTCACGTCCCCCGTTTCCTGAACATCGCGATCCAGTTGGTCTCCCAGTTTCTCCCGCCGTCAGCGGAGAAGGCCTGCTCGAACCGGAAGGTCGCAGGGGTGATGTCGGAGAAGATGAAGCGGACGTAGATCGCCTTGCCGCGGAACTCCTCCTGGTTGTACCACTCCCCGCGCCCACTCCCGTCGAAACCGCCGATCATCGGGGGGCCGAGCTCCCCGTCGCGGCTCGTGGCCCAGCGGATGTACCACTGGCGCGACTCGGGGTCGTAGAGCCGGAAGCTCAGTCCCTGGATGTGGCCGCCGGGGCAATCCACCTCGAGCTCGCCGAGGTTGGCCTTCCCGTCCCATACCTTCCGCACC
>DASTYH010000128.1:0-2633 GCA_035765075.1 Gemmatimonadales bacterium | reverse complement strand
GGCGACGAGCTCCTGTCCCTGATGAAGGACGTGCCCCTGGCGATCCGGCTCGATGCCTACGCGCAGATGTACGCCAACGGCAGCGCGGTCACCGATTTCCAGACGCCCTACTCGCTCAAGATCCTCTCCGGCGGGTCGCTCTCGAACTCGATCTCCTACTACTTCTACGCCTTTCTCTACGAGCGGGGAGAGGTGGGCGGGGTCGAGGACGCATTTCTCTACTTCAACGATCTGGGCGGGAAGCCGGTGGACCTCCTCGCGGGCCAGTTCCAGGTCTCCGACCCGATGTTCAAGCGGGAGCTCCGGCTCGAGTTCGAGGACTACGCGGTGTACCGGGCGCGCATGGGAGACGTCCCCTCCGATCTCACGTACGACCGCGGCGTCCTCGCGACGGCGGATCTCGCCGGCTTCACCCTCACCGGCCAGATCGTGAATGGCAACGGCCGGGGATCGGCCGACGAGGAACGGCGATTCGACTCCGACCCGGGAAAGACCTTCGTCCTGCACGCCTCGCGCGACCTGGTCGAAGGATTCCGCCTCGGCGGCTTCGTCTACTCCGGTCGCACCGAGAGCGAGGACGTCAGCAACAACACCACCATGTTCGGCGGGGACGCCACGCTCTCGCACGGGGCATTCGAGCTGAACATCCAGTACCTGCACCGCAAGGACAACCGACCCACCTACGACGTGCTCGACCCCGGTGCGAGCCTCGACGGCGGCTTCGCGGAGCTCCTCGTTCGCCCCGCCGGGTCGCGCTGGCTTGGCTTTGCGCTCTACAACCTCATCGACGCCGACCGGCCCATCATGGACGTCCGCCTCGGCGGACCCGGGCCGTCCGACCGCTACGAAACCCTTTCCGGTGGCCTCGGCTACCTGCTCCGCCGCAATCTGCGGCTGACCGGCGAAGCGACCTGGGATATCGAATTGGAGGCATCACGATGGACATTCGGATTCGTCTCGGCCTTCTGACCGCAGGCCTCGTGCTCGCGGTCGCTCCGGGATTGGCGGCGCAGGAGGCGGCGTTGCCGGCGGATGTCACGCCCGCCATGATCGAGCAGGGGAAGAAGATCTTCCACGGGAAGGGACTCTGCGTCGCCTGCCACGGCCAGGCCGCCCGCGGAGGGCTCGCACCGTCTCTCGCGGACACCGCCTGGATTCACAGCCGGGGGAGCTACGAGGAGATCATCGCCCAGATCCAGCGGGGGGTGCCGGCGGAAAGCTCACAGTCCCGGACCCCGATGCCCCCCGGCGGGGGCGGCGGTCTCAAGCCGGAGGAGATCCGCGCCGTTGCGGCCTACGTTCGCTCGCTCCGGGGCCAGGTCGCCGCCTTGGGGCCGACGGTGGATTGCCCGGAGGCAAATTAGCCGCTGGTCGCTTGTCGCTGGACGCTGGGCGCTGGACGCTGGCGGTGACCCCTTGAACCTCCGTGGGCGCCCCGCCTGATTCCGCCAATGACGGAACGCAGCGCACGGGGCGCCATCGACGCGGTCTGGCGGATCGAATCAGCAAGGGTGATTGCCGGTCTCGCCCGGATGACGGGGGACATCGGCCTCGCCGAGGACCTGGCGCAGGATGCGCTCCTCGCGGCACTCGAGAAATGGCCGGAGTCGGGGGTTCCGGAGAACCCCGGCGCCTGGCTCATGGCCACCGCAAAGCACCGCGCCATCGACTACTTCCGCCGCGGGAAGCGGATCGAGGAGAAGCATGCGCTCCTGGGTCACGAGCTCGAGGCCGCGCAGGATGCGGCGCCCGATCTCGACACCGCGCTCGACGACCCGATCGGCGACGACCTCCTCCGGCTCGTCTTCACCACCTGCCACCCCGTCCTCTCCACCGATGCACGCGTGGCCCTCACGCTCCGGCTCCTCGGCGGGCTCACCACCGAGGAGATCGCGCGGGCGTACCTCGTCCCCACCGCCACCATCGCGCAACGGATCGTCCGGGCCAAGCGGACGCTCTCCACGGCACAGGTGCCCTTCGAGGTTCCGCGGGGGGACGAGCTCGCCGAGCGGCTGGCGTCGGTGCTCGAGGTGGTCTACCTCATCTTCAACGAGGGCTACTCCGCCACGGCCGGCGACGCGTGGACGCGCCCCCCGCTCTGCGACGAGGCGCTGCGGCTCGGTCGCATCCTTGCCGGCCTCGCGCCGGCGGAAGCGGAGGTCCACGGCCTCGTGGCCCTCATGGAGATCCAGGCGTCCCGGCTCCGTGCCCGCGTCGGACCCGGGGGAGAACCGGTGCTGCTGCTGGATCAGGACCGGGGGCGGTGGGACCAGCTCCTGATCCGGCGCGGGCTCGCCGCGCTCGAGCGCGCCGGGTCGCTCGGCACGGCGCCCGGCCCGTACGCGCTCCAGGCCGCGATCGCCGCGTGCCACGCTCGCGCCGCGACGGGCGAGGACACCGACTGGGCGCGGATCGCGGGACTCTACACCGCGCTCGCCGTGCGCGCGCCCTCCCCCGTGGTCGAGCTCAACCGGGCCGTGGCGGTGGGAATGGCGTTCGGTCCCGCGGCGGGGCTCGCCCTCGCCGACCAGCTCCTCGACGATCCTGCCCTCGCCTCCTACCACCTCCTCCCGGCGGTGCGGGGCGACCTCCTCGAGAAGCTCGGCCGGCGGGAGGAGGCGCGCTCGGAGTTC
>DASTYH010000127.1:0-3434 GCA_035765075.1 Gemmatimonadales bacterium | reverse complement strand
GCTCGGCGACCTGATCGGTAAGGTCGGCGGGAGCGATCCCCTGCTCGGCGGCGGTCTGGGCCACCTTCTGCCCATGCTCGTCCATGCCGATCAGGAACCAGACCTCGTCCCCCCGGAGGCGCCGGTATCGCGCGATGGTGTCGGCGCCGATCTTCTCGAAGGCGTGACCGAGGTGCGGATCGCCGTTGGCGTAATCGATGGCGGTGGTGAGATAGAACCGGGTCATTCCGTCTCCGTTCCGGCGCTCCCGCTCTCGCCCGGGCTTTCCCCGCTGCTCCGCCGCCGGCCGCGGCGACGCCGGCGCCGGTTGCTGCGCCGCCGTTCCTCGGGGGCGCCTTCCGCCGCGGCAGGGCGCTCGGCGGGCGTCTCGTCCGATGGGAGGGGCGGCGGGGCGGCAGCAGGGGCCTCGGGCCTCCGCTCCGCCGCCCTGCGCTCCGTCGACCGCCCTGCGGGACGCGCGGGGGCCGCACCGGTCTCGGCCCGGGCGGCGCCGACGCCAGCCGGTTCGACGGCCGCCTCCAGCTCCTCCCGGAGCTGCACCAGGGGAATGATGCGCGAGGCCTGGCCCTCACCGCGGAGATAGACCCGCTCGCGGAAGATGTCGACCGCCACCACCTTCTCGATGCCCAGCGCCGTGCGCAGCGATTTCCCTTCCTTGGGGAAGCGCTTCCGGCTCGCCACGTAGAAATCGTGCTCGTACTTGAGGCAGCAGAGCAGCCGGCCGCAGCCGCCGGAGATCTGGCTCGGGTTGAGCGAGAGGTGCTGGTCCTTGGCGAGCCCGAGGTTGACCGGCGAGAGCTCCTTGAGCCACGTCGAGCAGCAGTATTCGCGGCCGCAGCGGCCCACGCCGCCCAGCCGCGCGGCTTCATCACGCACGCCGATCTGGCGCAGCTCGATGCGGGTCCGGAAGAGCGTGGCGAGATCGCGGACGAGGGTGCGGAAGTCGACCCGCTTCTCCGCGGTGAAGTAGATCGTGAGCCGGGCGCGGTCCCACTGCCACTCCGTGTCGCTGACCTTCATGAGCAGGTCGTGGGACTGGACGCGCTCGATGACCTTGCGGCGGACGTCCTCCTCGGAGCGGCGCACGTCGTTGTGGGTCCGGACGTCCTCCGCGGTGGCGCGGCGAACGATGCCGCGGAGCGGGGCGGGCGTCGATTCCGACTCTCCCACGGCGCAACCCGAGCAGCCGGTGCCGCATTTCCGGGCCGCCGTCTCCCCCACCGCGGACACGCGACCGAAGTCATGGCCGCGATCGGCCTCGACGATCACGGGCTCCGTGACGCGCAGTGGATCGTCGGCACTGTTCCAGGTGTAGAACGCCTTGCGGGTGCCCTTGAAGCGGACTTCGACGGTCTGCGTCGCGGTCGTCATGCCTCGGAGTACGCGCCCATGGCGGCGAACTTGTCCGCGCGCCGCCGGACCAGCTTGTCGGGGCGGATCTTTCGCAGCTCGGCGAGGTGGCGGATCAGCGCCTCACGCAGCGCCTCGCCGGTGCGGTCGGGGTCCTGGTGCGCCCCCCCCGGCGGCTCGGGGATGATCTCGTCGATGAGCCGGAGCCGCAGCAGGTCTTCGGCGGTGATCTTGAGCGCCTCCGCCGCGCGCTCGCGCTGGGAGGCGTCCTTCCACAGGATCGCGGCGCACCCCTCGGGAGAAATCACCGAGTAGACCGAGTTCTCGAGCATGAGTACGCGGTCCGCGACCCCGAGCGCGAGCGCGCCGCCCGATCCCCCCTCGCCGATGACGACGGCCACGGACGCCGTGGGAAGCGCGCTCATCTCGAGGATGTTGCGCGCGAGCGCCTCGCTCTGCCCCCGCTCTTCGGCGCCGAGCCCCGGGTAGGCGCCGGGAGTGTCGATGAGCGTGATCACCGGCGCGCCGAACTTGGCCGCGAGCTTCATCAGGCGGAGCGCCTTGCGGTAGCCCTCGGGGTGCGGCATGCCGAAGTTGCGCTTCAGGTTCTCCTTGGTGTCGCGCCCCTTCTGGTGGCCGATCACCATCACCGTGCTGCCGTCGAGCCGCGCCCAGCCGCCCACGACCGCGAGATCGTCCATGAAGAGCCGGTCGCCGTGGAGCTCGATGAAGTCGGTGAAGATCGTGCTGAGATAGTCGAGCGTGTACGGCCGGCGGGGGTGGCGCGCCACCGTGACGCGCTGCATCGGCGTGAGGTTCCGGTAGATCTCCGCGCGAAGCGCCTCCAGCTTGGCCTGGAGGCCGGCCAGCTCGCCGGACACGTCGAGCTGGCGCTCGCTCCCGAGCCGCTGCAGATCCTCGATCTGGCGCTCGAGCTCGAGGAGGGGCTTCTCGAACTCGAGGGTATACGCGGACGGGGGCATCGTCAGTTGGCTTTCACGTAGTGGACGGCGTCGGCGCCGAGGAGGTCTCGCAGGGCGCGGACCAGCTCCTCTTCCGCGGCCACGCGAACGCGACGGGCCCGGAGCCGCACCGACTCTCCGTTCCCGTCGCTCCACTCAATATACAGGGGCGTGGGACCGGGGTGGGCGGCACAGAGGGCCGCCGCGGAGCGGAGCGTGCCCGCGTCGGGTGCGCGCGGCAGCGACCAGCGCAGGCTCAGGGCCAGCGCGCCGCTGGCCTTGAGCTCGGCCAGATCGCGTGCCCCCTCCACGATGAAGGGCGCCCGTTCCTCGTCCCGGTCCCGGTCGCTGTAGCCGCCGGTGAGGAGCATGGCGCGGTCGGCCGCAATGACCTGGTTCAGCTTCGCCCAGGCCTCCGGAAAGACGATCGCCTCCGCCGTGCCGTGGAAGTCCTCGACCACGAGGCGGGCGTACTCCTTTCCGGTCTTCTTCGAGATCTGCCGCTTCACCACCGTGACCACCGCGGCGAGCGTCACCGGATGCTCGCTCCACTCGTGCAGCGTTGCCGTCGTCCGCGTCCCGAAGAGCTCCGTCTCCCGGCGGAAGCGCTCGAGGGGATGGCCGGAAATGAAGAACCCGATGACTTCCTTCTCGCGGGCGAGGCGCTCGGACTCGGTCCACGGCGGCACGTCGGGGAGCACGGCGGCGCGCGGCCGCGCCGGCGTCGCCTCGCCGAAGAGCGATTCCTGCCCCGCCTCCCGTTCCTGCTGCCGGAGCTGCGCCTCGGCGAGCGCCGCCTCGAGGCCCTCGATCAGCTGCTTCCGGTGGCCCCCGAGGCCGTCGCACGCGCCCGCCGAGATGAGCGACTCGAGCACCCGCTTGTTGCAGAGCCGGAGATCGATGCGCTCCACCAGCTCGGCGAGTGTCGTGATCGGCCCGGCCTCGCGCGAGGCGATGATGGACTCGATGGCGCCCTCGCCGACGTTCCGGATGGCGCCGAGGCCGAAGCGGACCCGCCGGTCGCCGACGACGGTGAACTTGAAGCCCGACTCGTTCACGTCGGGGGGAAGGATCTCGAGGCCGAGGCTCCGCGCCTCGTTGATGTACTGGACCACCTTGTCG
>DASTYH010000126.1:0-2018 GCA_035765075.1 Gemmatimonadales bacterium | reverse complement strand
TCAAGGAATACTTCGAGGGGAAGAGCGTCACCCTCAAGATTGCCATGCCCGGGACCGAGAACGGGGTGGACCTCTACCCGGCGGACCCCCGCCCGCTCGACTACCCGCGCTATGCCGACCGCCTGAAGGACTACGGCACCTCCATCCGCGCGGGCAGCACGGCGATGGTCACCAAGATCCGGGTCAAGTCGAAGCACGTCGAGTTCCAGCTGGACGGCGGCGGCTACGGCACGATGGGCGATGAGACCTCGAGCGATATCCCCGTCAGTACCACGCCGAAGACCAAGCGGGAGCAGAACCTCGAGGCCGAACTCAAGCGGGAGACCGATCCGGTCCGGAAGCGCCAGATCAAGGAGGAGCTGGACGATCTCCGGAAGGACCGCGAGCGGGAGGATGCGCGCAACCGGGCCGAAGTGGCGGACGCCGAGGCGCAGAAGGAGTCGAACATCCGCCAGCGGCGGCTGGAAGGCGGCTCCCGCTTCAACATCCGCTATCGCGACCGGCTCCCCGACGAGGCACTCACCCCCGCCGGAATCGAGGCCGCGCTCGCGGAGTACGTCGCCTTCGGGCCGGCCGCCCCGCCCAGTACCTTCGCCGAAGCGGCCGCCGCCCCCGTCGCGGCCGAGCCCTCGCGGCCCACGGCGCGCGGCCCGCGCAAGGGGATGCTGATGCCCGAGGCCGACGAGGCGCTGGGCCCGCCGCTGAAGAGTGCCGAGCGGCTGGAGGGGAAGCTCAAGGTGGTGACCCGCACCTATGCTACGCCGGACGGACAGGTGGCCGCGGAGTTCGTCGAGGGCGTGCTCATCCGTTACACGGTGACCTCGAACTGACGGGCTCGCCGAGGCTGCTCGCCTTCGCCGCGTCGCTGCGCCGGGGCTCGCACAACCGCCGGCTCATCGCGCTCGCGGCGGCCATCGCGCGCGAGAAGGGCGCCGAGGTGGATCTCGCCGAGCTCCGCGAGTTCGACATGCCGCTCTTCGACGCCGACCTGTTCCTGGAGGACGGCGTCCCCCACGGCGCCCTCGAGCTCGGCGGGCGCGTCGCCGCGGCCGATGGCCTCCTGCTCGCCTCGCCCGAATACAACTACTCCCTGCCTGGCATCCTCAAGAACGCGATCGACTGGGTCTCCCGCATCCGGCCCGTGCCGCTCCGGGGGAAGAGCTGCCTGCTGCTGGCGGCCTCGAACGGGCAGTTCGGCGGGATCCGCGGACTCTGGCAGCTCCGCATCCCGCTCGAGGGGCTGGGCATGGTGGTCTACCCCGACATGTACGCCCTCCCCTGGGCGGAGAAGGCCTTCGGCGACGGTGGCCGGCTGCTGGAGCCCGAGCGGCAGGCGCGGCTCGAGACCATGATCGAAGGCTATCTGGGAATGGCCCGGCGTCTCGCCGGGTGATCAAGAGGTCGGCGGCGTGCCGGTGCGATCCGGCCGCGCCCGGATGACTGTCAATCAGCGCCCGGGGGCGCCCCCGGCTCGGCGCCGGCCGCGGGCGAGCCGGCCAGCGTGACCGGGATCGACACCGAGCCGAAACTCACTCCGGTCCGCTCGGCGTAGCGGAGGTCCACGATGTGGACCGTGAACCCGTTCCCCCCTCGCGACTCCACTCGATAGGACGGAAACCTCGCCCAGCCGAGAAACCGCCGGCCGACCGTGCTGGCGGCGGCGGCGTCCACCGCGGGGTGGCGGGGCCGCCCGCGCGGATAGCTCCGGATCGAGCCGGGCTCGAGGCGCGGCGTGGCGAGCCAGCCGAACCGCCCGACCACGTACTGATCGCCCTGCGCCGCGACCGCGGTCCGCTGGAACGGCGTCGCGAACCGGGGCGAGAGCATCACCCGGTCCACCGGAAGGCCGTTCCGCCGTTCCAGCTCGGCCCGGACGATCCGCCGCGCCGCGATGCCGGAGAGCGCCATCGCCGTGGCGTAGGCCGCGGTGAACCCGAGCGCCAGCCGCGCGGGTCGTACGGCCCCCGCGCCATCGCCGCGCCCGTCGCGGCGCCGGCCCCGGCTCAGCACCACCCCCA
>DASTYH010000125.1:0-2514 GCA_035765075.1 Gemmatimonadales bacterium | reverse complement strand
GAGCATCACCCGGGAGACGCCGGACGCGGGTTCCGGAGGCACGGCGTGCAAGGAGGCGGGGTATGGGCATCTCCGGCAGGCGGGGGGACGGGCCGGCGGACCGGCGATGGCGGGGCCGCCCGGAATGGCACCCGGTATGCGCTGCGCTCACCAGGCGCTCCGGCAACCTCCTGACCGGAGCCGAACCGTAGACCAGGATTCTGTGATGAGCGCGGACGTCGGACGACTCTTCGAGCTGTATCATGAGTCCCTCGTGCGGATGCTGCACCGCCGGACGGGGGACCGCGATCGGGCGGAAGACATTGCGCAGGAAACATTTGCGCGCGCCGTCGCGGCCCCGCCGAGGAATCCGCGACCGTGGCTCTTCGCCGTGGCGCTCAACCTGGTGCGCGAGGATGGGCGCCGCGCCGTCCGACAGGGGCGGCGGCTCCAGCTCCTCCGCGCGGAGAGCGAGGAGGCGGCGCCGGCGCCGGATGCGGAAATGGACGCCCGTGACCGGCGGGCCGCCGTGCGGGCGGCGCTCGACCAGCTGAACGAGCGGGACCGCGAGGCCCTGCTGCTCAAGGCCGAGGGGTTCAATTACGAGGAGATCGCGGAGGCGCTCGGGCTTGCCAGGGGAGCCATCGGGACGACACTCGCGCGCGCGCGGAAACGGCTGGTGGAAGCCTATCGAACAGGGGAGGCACGACGGCATGCGGCATCTTGAGGCACATCTCGACGACGGCGCCATTCACGCGCTGCTCGACGGGGAGCTCGACGGCGAGACGCTGGCGGCGGTGCGGATGCACGTCGCCGGCTGCGAGAGCTGCGCGGCGCGGCTCGCCGAAGAGCGACTCCTTCGGGGTGAGGCCGATCGGCTGATCGCCGGGCTCGACGAGGACGCGGTGGAGCAGGCGCCCTTCGTGCTTCCTCCGGCTCCCGACGCCCCACAGGTGGCGGGGCCGCCGGTGGTCCTCGTCCCGGGTCAGGAGCCGAGCCGCTGGCAGCGGAGGAGGGGACCGAGCCGGCTCGTGGGCCTCGCCGCTACCCTGGCGATCGCCGCCGGCGCCGGCTTCCTCTACCTCAATTCGCGCGACCCGGGCACCCCGGTGGCAGCGGAGGCAGCCCCACCCGAGTCCGACGCCGTGGCACCGACGCCCGAGGCCCGCGGCTTCGAGCTCACCGACAGCGGACCCGCGCTCGCCGTGGCGGAAAGCGCTGCGCCCGAGACCACACGTGCGCCCCTCGATTCTGCGCGGACGCTTGCGGCGAATGAGGCGCCTCTGGCGGGAGAGGCCCTTGCGGCGGAGGCGCCGACAGAGACCGCGCAGCGTGTCCCGGAGCGGGAGCTCGCGGCGAAGACGGCGGAGCCGCCGCGCCGAGTCGATGCCGAGGCGGATGCCGAAGCCGGGGCCGAGGCCCGTCGCGCGGAGGCCCGCCGCGCCGAGGCGCGCCGCGCTGAGCTGGCGGCGGCCGATCAGGCGGCAGCGGAGCGGGCGGCTGATGAGCGGGCGTCGGAGGCGGCGGCTGTTGTGGTCCAGCGCGCAGCGCCCGCCGCCGTGAGCGCCGCGGCGCCCCCTCCGGCCCCCCGCACGCCGACAGTGGACGAGCGGGCCAGGATCGCGATGCGGATCGGGCTCGACGAAGCACAGCGGATGCTCGGCAGCGCCGTCCACGTGATCGAGGGAATGCGCCCGGAGCTTGTGGGCCTCATTCCCGGCCGCCTGGTGCGCGGCGCGAACGCGTCGGAGTATGTGGTCCGCGTCGTGTACCAGGACGAGGAGGGTCGCCTCATCTTCCTCGACCAGCAGCGGCTCGATGCCACCGCACGCCAGATGGGCGCCCAGCGCGACACGATCCCCCCCGAGTGGGTGGTGGGCGAAACCTTCCTCTCCCTCTCGGGCGAGGTCGGCCGGGAGACGATCCGGGCGCTGGCGGCAAGGGTCCGATAAGCAACGTCCAGACGGTAGACGGTGGGCGGGCGAACGACCCTTCTACTGCCTGCCGTCTATCGCATACCGTCCCCTGTGATCCAGATCACACGCTGACCCCTCCCGGTCTCCTGCTGTCCTCTCGTGAGGACCGCCCCGCCGCTTCGACCCCCGATTCAGGCCCTCCCTGCTGGCACCGTGCGTGCTCTTTCACCCTGCGACACTCGGAATGGAGGCAGCATGGGATTCAGGGCGATTTTGACGATGGCGGCGCTGGCCGCGATGGCGGTTCCCGCTCAGGCGCAGGGAAAGCGCGGGCCCGACAAGGTTCCTCCCGGCCACATGCCACCCCCCGGAATGTGCCGGGTGTGGGTCGACGGCGTGCCACCCGGCCGGCAGCCCCGACCGACGGACTGCGCCACCGCGCGGCGACAGGCCGGCTATAACGCGCGAGTCATCTATGGCGACGGGTCCGAGGCGCGATACGCGCGCCGCGACGCCGAGATCCGGCGTGAGCGGACGACTCGACGGGATGACGAGATCTCGCAGCGGAAGGACCGGCGGGACGACGAGATCTCTCGGCGCACCGAGCGCCGGGATGACG
>DASTYH010000124.1:0-13550 GCA_035765075.1 Gemmatimonadales bacterium | reverse complement strand
GCCGCCGCCCCCGGTGGAGCCGGAGCCCGAGCCGGTTCCCGCTCCGGCCCTCGAGCCGGCGGTCGACGCGGCGGCGGTGCCCGCGGTTGCGGCTCGGGACAGCGGTGCTGCGGCCGGTGTCGGTCCGGGCGCAGGCGGCGGCGTCGGGCCCGGCGCGGGTGGTGGCACCGGTGGTGGTGTCGGTGGTGGCCAGGGCGCAGGTGTCGGACCGGGTGCCGGGCCCGGCACCGGCGGCGACAGCACCGGCATCATCCCTCCCCAGCTTCGCAACTGGGTGCCGCCCACCGAGCGGCCCCCCCGGGAGCTTCGCGGTCAGCGCATCACGGTGACGTTCTGGATCTCGGCCGACGGCCGGGTCGAGCGGTTCGAGACCGAGCCCGAGATCCGGGATCGGGAGTATCGCGACAAGTTCACGGAGATCGTGATGAAGACTCGCTTCCGCCCCGCGCGGACTCGCGACGGCACGGCCGTCCCCATCGTCTACCCGATGACCTTCCTGCTTCCCAGCAGTTAACCCTCGCCCCCGAACTCATCCATGCGTCAGCTCTTCCGCCGGAAGTCGGTCGCCGACTTCGAGAGCGACATTGCCGAGCGCGGTGGCCTCCGCCGCACGCTCACCAAGTGGCACCTGACGGCGCTGGGGGTCGGCGCCACGATCGGCGCCGGGATCTTCGCGACCACCGGCACGGCCATTGTCGGCGATGCGCTGCGGCCGGGGGCGGGGCCGGCGATCGTCTTCTCCTTCCTCCTCACGGCCGTCGCCTGCGGCTTTGCGGCACTCTGCTACGCGGAATTCGCGTCGATGGTGCCGGTGTCGGGCTCGGCGTATACCTACGCCTACGCCTCGCTCGGCGAGTTCGTGGCCTGGATCATCGGCTGGGACCTGATCATCGAGTATGCGGTGGGGAACATCGGGGTGGCGATCGGCTGGTCGGGACACTTCCGCGTCCTGCTCGATCACGTCGGCCTCTCGCTTCCGGCGTGGCTCGCGACCGACTACCGGACCGCGTTCGACGCGGCGCGGGAGGCGGCGGCCGGCGCGTCCGATGCCTCGACGCTCTACCTCGCCTCGGCGGTGGACGGCGCGCCCAGGATCCTCGGGCTTCCCGTGATCGCCAATCTCCCCGCCTTCCTCGTGGTCATGGTCATCACGTGGGTGCTGGTGCGCGGCATCCGGGAATCGGCCAACACGAACAACGCGATGGTGATCCTCAAGATCGGGATCATCCTCTTCTTCATCGCGGTGGGGGCGTTCCTCATCGAGCCGGCCAACTGGAACAATCCCGCCACCGGCGGGTTTGCCCCGAACGGCTTCAAGGGAATCAGCGCGGCGGCGGCGATCATCTTCTTCAGCTACATCGGCTTCGATGCCGTGTCCACGGCGGCGGAGGAGGCGGAGAACCCGGCGCGGGACATGCCGTTCGGCATCATCATGAGTCTCGCCATCTGCACCATCCTCTACATCGCGCTGGCCGTCGTCATGACCGGGATCGCGCCCTGGCCGACGCTCGGGACGCCCGAGCCGATGCTCACGGCGCTGGAGCAGGCCGACGGCCCGCCGCTCCTGCTCAACATCTCGAGCTTCATCATCGCGCTCGGAGCGGTGATCGCGATGGGAAGCGTGCTGCTGGTCTTCCAGCTGGGGCAGCCGCGCATCTTCTTCTCGATGGCGCGCGACGGGCTCCTCCCGCCGTTCATCGCCAAGGTGCACCCGAAGTACAAGACGCCTCACGTCGGGACGATCCTCACCGGCATCTTCGTCGGCGTCTTCGCCGCCTTTGCCAACATCGCCGAGGTCGTGGACCTCACGAACATCGGCACCCTCTTCGCCTTCGTGCTCGTCTCGGCCGGCGTCATCGTCCTGCGCTACAAGGACCCGGAACGGCCGCGGCCGTTCCGGGTCCCGCTGGTCCCGCTCACCCCGATCATCTCGATCGTGGCGTGCCTCTACCTGATGTTCAACCTTCCGAGTATCACGTGGGTGCGCTTCGGGCTCTGGCTGCTGGCGGGGATCGTGATCTACTTCCTCTACAGCGTGCGGCACAGCCGCCTGCGCCTGAGGAGAAACGACCCGACGGCGTGAGTGGCTAGGCGCGCTCGGCCAGGCCGAGCGCGCCCCGCACCGCATCGACGCCGTCGCCCGTCGGCTCCACGCCCTCGGAGCGGAGCCGCGCCTCCAGTGGCTCGCGAATGGTGGGGTCTGCGAGCAGCCCGCCGGTCAGGGCCACGGCGAGGGCTCCTTCGCCGAGCTTCCGCCGGAGATGGAGGATGAGCGAGGCGAGCTCCTCGGCGGCGTAATGGACGATGGCGCGAGCGGTCGGATCCCCTGCGGCCGCCGCGGCGAGCACGTGCGGCGCCAGCGCGGCCACTTCCGGCGGCCCGGCGGCCGCAGTCCACCGCACCAGCGCGTCGAAGTCGTCGCAGCGGGTGGCCTCGAGGAGCCGGGTCGACAGCAGGGTCTCCGCGCCACGCCCATCCGCCGCGCGGCTCACCGCGCCCAGCGCCGCCCGCCCGATCGCGTAGCCGCTCCCCTCATCTCCCATCTGCCAGCCGTAGCCTCCTGCCCGGTGCTCCGCACCCGACGCATCGCGCGCGATGGCGATGCTCCCGGTCCCGGCGCTCAGGACGATTCCCGGCCGGCTGCCCAGCGCCCCTTCGAGCGCGATCGCGATGTCGGTCGTCACGATCACCCGGTCCGCCACGCCTTCGCCGCGAAGCGCCTGTTGCAGCTCGCGCGCTTCCGTCGCGCGGCCCGCACCCGCCGCGCCGACGACGAGGACCTGTCCGTGCAGTTCGCCCGCGGTGGCGAGCGCCCGACGCACCGTCTCGGCGATCGTCGCCGCCGAGGCGAGCGCGCGGCCCGGCCGTACGGCGGCGCCCATGCCCTCGGCCCGCCCGACGACTTCTCCGTCCACTGAGACCGCTGCGAGGGTCTTGGTGCCGCCGACATCGGCGCCGATCAGGATGCGTTTCATGCGGATGCCGGCCGGCGAAGGCTCGCGAGTGCGCCCACCGTGACGCAGACGGCGGTGCCGAGCGGGACATACCAGGGCCAGGCGAGCCGCGCCACGGGCGCGAGCCAGCTCATGCCGGCGCTGGCGCTGAGCGGCCGAGCGAAGACCACCAGGAGCATGAGGGCGATCGTGATGCCCGCGGCGAGGATCACGTCCCCCCCGGCCGCCCGGGGCCACCGGCCTGCCAGGATGTAGGCGCCCAGGAGGGCCCCGTAGGTCACCGACGCGATGGAGAGTGCGAGGACCACGACGGGAGTGTCGGTTCCGGAGGCGAAGGCGTGGAACATGAGAGCGGCTCCGATGAGCGCGATGCCCCAGGCGATGGAAAAACCGCGGCCGATCCGTAGCAGTCTGGCAGGATCGCGCTCGCCCGTCCACCCGGAGTAGAGGTCGTGCGTCACCGAGGAGGCGAGGGCGTTGATGCTGGACGCCACGGTGCTCATCGCGGCGGCGAGGATCCCCGCCACCAGCAGACCGGAGAGGCCCGCCGGGAGCTGCTCGATGATGAAGCGGGGGAAGATCGTGTCGCTCGGCAGCTCCGCCGGCGCGAGCCCCGCGGCCCAGATGGCGCTGCCGACGAAGAGAAAGAGCAGGAACTGCAGGATCACCGCCACCCCCGAGCCCACCAGCGCAAGCTGCGCGTCCCGGAGGGATCGGGTGGCCAGGAGGCGCTGCACGATGAGATGGTCGGTGCCGTGCGACGCGGCGGAGAGGAGCGCGCCGCCGGCGAGCCCGCCGAGGATGGTGTAGGTGGACGTGAAATTCACGGTGAAGTCGAAGATCCGGAGCTTTCCGGCGTCGGCGGAGAGGGCGAGGCTCTCCGCGGGTCCCCCCGCCAGGTTCCAGGCGACGAAGAGCGCGGCGATTCCGCCCGAGACGTAGACGGCCAGCTGGATCACGTCGGTCCAGACCACGGCCTTGAGCCCGCCCGCCCAGGTGTACACAAGCGTCACCGCACCCATCACGACGATTGCCACGGGGATGTTCCACCCGGTGAGGAGCGCGAGGGGGATCGCGCCGACGAAGATCCGCACACCGTCGCCCAGGAACCGGGTCACGAGGAAGACGACCGACATCGTGCGGCGCGTGCCGGCCCCGAACCGGGTCTCGAGCCGGGCGTAGGCGGTCTCCTGCGTCCCGTCGAAGTACCCGGGAAGGAGCCAGATGGCGACGCCGATGCGGCCGACCAGGTAGCCGAACGCGATCTGCAGGAAGGTGAGATCGCCCCGCGCCCCGATGCCGGGCACCGAGAGGACGGTGAGCGCCGAGGTCTCCGTCGCCACGATCGAGAAGAGAACCGCCCAGGCCGGCAGGTTGCGCGCACCGAGGAAGTAGTCACCGGCCGTGGCCTGATTCCGGGTCGACCAGAGGCCGATCCCGAGCGTCAGGACGAAGTAGACCGCGATGACGGCGAAGTCGAGCGTGGACATGGCGACGGGGAAGAGGAGAACGTTACTCGCGAGCGGGGAACGGGTGCAGCAGCCGAAGGCCGGGCGCCGGATGCGACAAAGGGGCGGTCCCTCCGCCCCTTTGTCGCGTGTTGCCGCTCCCCGTACCTCGCGTCAGGCCGTAAAGCTGCTCCCGCACCCGCAGCCGCCGGATGCGTTCGGATTGCTGAACGTGAAGCCCGAGCCCTGCATGGAGGAGACGTAATCGATCGAAACGCCGTTCAGGTACTGGGCGCTGAAGCCGTCCACGAAGACGCGCACGCCGTTGATCTCGGCGGTCATGTCGTCCTCGACGGCCCGCTCCTCGATGTTCAGGCTGTACTTGAAGCCGGAGCACCCGCCGGGAAGCACGCTCACCCGGAGGCCCGACGTCTCCGCCGGGACCTGCTCCGAGGCGATGAACTTCCGGACTTCCTCCGCCGCCCGATCCGAGATCGAGAGGGAGAAGCCGGTTGCCGGGGTCTGCTGCTCGGTGCCGCTCATGCCAACTCCATTTGGGGTCCAGCGGGAATAGTAGGGAATCGGGACCGGCGCGTCAACGGGGGTAAATGCGTAAGTCACGTTGCCGCAAGCAGAAAGCGCCCCGTCGCCGGGCCGCGCCGGCTGCGGGTTCAGAAACCGGCGGCGCGGAGCCCCTCGACCACCCGGTCTGCCACCTGGCGCCGCACCGGTCCCCACTGCCCGTTCTCCCGGGTCGGATGCACGCGGTTGCTGAGGAGCACGATGACCAGCTCCCGGCGAGGATCGATCCAGATCGACGTGCCGGTGAACCCCGTATGCCCGAAGCTCGAGCGTGATAGCCGCCGCCCGGCGCTGCTCCCCCGCGAGGGCGTGTCCCAGCCCAGCGCGCGGCTCGATCCGCGGGGCAGGTTCTGCCGCTTGGTGAATCGGCGCACGATCCGGCGATCGAGCGTCACGGGGAGCGTATCGCCGTCGCGGCCCCGGCGGACGGCGAGGAGCCAGTCCCCGAACACGAGGAGATCGCGAGCGGAGCCGAAGAGGCCCGCGTGGCCGGCAACGCCCCCGAGGCGTGCTGCGTTCTCGTCGTGCACCTCGCCGCGCACGATCCGCCCCCGCCACGGATCGTTCTCCGTCGGCGGGATGCGGGGGATCCACTCGACGGGGGGCAGGTAGCGGGTGGAGCCCATCCCGAGGGGCGCGAAGACCCGCCGGGCAATCAGGGAGTCGAGCCGCTCGCCGTATACCCGCTCGATCGCCTGTCCGAGCACGATGGCGCCGAGGTCCGAGTAGACGAAGCGCCGCCCGGGAAGGGTATCGAGCGCGGTGGTGTCGGTGAGGGCCAGCGCGGCGCAGGGATCCGACGTCTCGCGGTAGAGGAGGCGGAACGCCGGGAGGCCCGAGCTGTGCGTCAGAAGGTGCCGGATCGTCACCCGCTCCTTGCCGGGACCGGCAAAGGCCGGGACATACCGAGTGACCGGCGCGTCGAGCTCGAGCCGTCCCTCGTGCACGGCGAGCATCGCCGCGGTGGTGAGCCCGATGACCTTGCTGAGCGAGGCGAGGTCATAGACCGTCGTCGAGTCCGGAACGGTGTCGATGCCGATTCCCATGCGACCCGTAGCATGGTAGACATGCCGACCCCTGACGCTCACGGCGAGCACCGCCCCGGGCGCGGCGCCCGCAGCGACTGCCGAATCAAGGAAGCGCACCGCCGGACCGAGCGCGTCCACCGGGATCGGCCCCGGCGGTGGTCCCGGCGCGCAGGCGCCGAGCGCACCGAGAAGGAGCAAGAGGTGGCGCCTCACCGGTCGCTGCGCCAGGTCGCTGCCGCGGGTCGTGCGAGGCCGGCGCCCAGGGCAAATCGGGGCGGAATCGAGATCGGCAGCGTCCCGCTGATCGGCGCCCCCGCGAGGGCGCGTCCCGCGGCCCGCTCGCTCGCCGGATTCGTCGCCCAGCCGAGCAGGTACGAGCCGACGTTGGGCGTCTCCGTGATCACGTAGGGCGATCCGAGCGAAACGAGGATGGTGGGCCGCGCCAGCGCGGTGCTGTCGATGAGGCGGTTCATCGCCTCCGGCAGCGCGATCGAGCCCTTGCGATCCACCGGCCGCACCGAGACGGCAAAGACGGCGTAGGGCGCGCGCGCGAGGGCGGCGCGGGCGGAATCATATGCCTCGGGGCCGCTTTCCCGGTGGAGCCGGATCGTGGCGACCGTGTGCCCCCGCATCCGGAGCTCGCCGGCGAACGACGTCGCGACCGCTTCGCGGGCATTGTCCGCGTAGGTGACGAGCGCAATCTGCCTCGGCGCGGCGCGCAGCGAATCCGCGGTGCCGTCGTCCGCCGCGAGCACGATGGACCGCTCCGCGATCTCGCGCGCGGCGTGGTGGAACTCGGCGCGCCCCACGGTACCCATCACGCTGTCGAGCGGGACCAGTCGCCTGGCGAAGAGGCCGAGCCGCTTCTTCCACTCGAGCATCCGCCGGAGCGAGCGGTCGAGCCGCTCGCGCGGGATCCGCCCGCTCGCCACCGCCGCCTCCATGGCGTCGATCGCCACGGCGGCGTCGGCCGGCATCAGGAGGAGGTCCGCGCCCGCCAGGAAGGCGAGCACCGCCGCCTCGCCCCCGCCGTACTTCGACACGACGCCCCCCATGTTGAGCGCGTCGGTCACCACGAGGCCCCGGAAGCCAAGGGAATCGCGCAGGAGGCCGGTGAGGATGTTGGGCGCTACGGTGGCGGGCCGGGTCTCACCGGGATCGATCCCCGGGACGGCGATGTGCGCGGACATCACCGCATGCACCTCCGCCTCGATGGCGGCGCGGAACGGCACCAGCTCCAGCGAATCGAACCGCTCCCATCCCGCCGTGATGAGGGGGAGGGCAAGGTGGCTGTCGGTCTCGGTGTCGCCGTGGCCGGGGAAGTGCTTCGCGGTCGCCAGCATCCCGTGCTCCTGGATGCCGCGGACCGCCGCCGCCACGAGGCGTCCGACGGCCGCCGGGTCTTCGCCGAAGGAGCGGGTGTTGATGATGGGGTTGGCGGGATTGTTGTTGACGTCCGCCGCCGGCGCAAAGGCGAAGTGGATGCCGACGGCGCGCCCCTCGAGCGCGGTGATCCGTCCGATGGTATACGCATCCAGTTCCCTGCCGCCCGCACCCACACCCATATTGGGAGGGAAGCTCGTGCCGCCGTTCAGCCGGATGGTGGTCCCGCTCTCGAGATCGGACGCGATGAGCAGCGGGATGCGGGCGGCGGACTGCAGCGCGTTGATCCGGCCGGCGACATCGAGCGGCGAGCCGATCGACACGATGATCCCGCCGACGCGGAGGGAGTCCACCCACATCCGGGCGCGGACGAGCTCGGGATCGTCGAGCGCGGCGTAGCTACCGGGGACCCAGGGCATGATGAGCTGCGCGACCTTCTCGCGCAGGGGCAGGGAATCGACCAGGCGGTCGATGTCGTCCGTGACAGGCGCCGGGACGGTCGTGACGGGAGCGCACGCGCCGGCCAGCAACAGTGACACGACTCCGACGAGGAACTTGCGATGCACAGGACGCTCGCTCTGCTGGGTGGACTGGGACTCCTGCCCGCGCTCGGGTGCGGGGGCAAGGCGGTGCCGGATGTGCCGGCGGAGCCGGCGCCCCAGGTGGACGCGCGCCCCGGCATCGACGTGCTGCTGGCGGACAGCGCGCACCTCGTGCAGGGAAAGCGGGTGGGGCTGGTGACGAATCAGACCGGCATCGACACCGCCGGCGTGAGCGATGTCGAGCGGCTCCGCGCGGCCGGCGTCCGGCTGGTGGCGCTCTTCAGCCCGGAACACGGCTTCCGCGGCGCCGCGGCCCCCGGGGCGGCGGTGGCCACCACGCGCGACTCGGCGACCGGGCTTCCAATCTACAGTCTCTACGGCCGGACCACCGCGCCGACCGATCAGATGCTGCGCGGCATCGATCTCCTGGTCGTCGATCTCCAGGACGTCGGTGCACGCTACTACACCTACATCTCGACCGCCATCGAGGTCATGCGGGCGGGGGCGCGGCGCGACATTCCCGTGCTCATCCTCGACCGGCCGAATCCCCTGGGCGGCACGATGCAGGGCGCCGTGCTCGACACCGCCTTCGCGTCGTTCGTGGGCCGGCTGCCGATTCCCATGCGGCACGGCCTCACCATGGCCGAGATGGCGATGTTCGCGCAGGCGGAGCTCGCCATCGGCGGCACACTCCTCATCGTGCCGGCGGCCGACTGGAGCCGGAACCGCACCTTCGATGAGACGGGGCTTCCGTTTGTCCCTCCCAGTCCCAACCTGCCGACGCTCCGGAGCCTCTTCCACTATCCCGGCACCTGCCTCTTCGAGGGGACGAACCTCTCGGTCGGACGCGGCTCCGAGGCGCCGTTCGAGCAGATCGGCGCCCCCTGGCTGGATACGACCCGCGTGCTCGAGCTGGTGCGCAAGGACGGCACGCCGGGCGTGGAGTTCGAGGGAGTGACTTTCACCCCCCGGGCGCCGGGAGACGGGAAGTACGCCGACACGGCACTCGTCGGGATCCGCCTCGCCGTCTCGAACAAGGATGCGTACGATCCCACCAGGACCGCCGTTCATCTGCTCGCCGCCATCCGCGCGGTTCACCGCGACCGGCTCGCCTGGATCCCTGCGCACTTCGACCGCCTGGCCGGCAGCGCACGGCTCCGGGAGGCGCTCGAGCGCGGGACCGCTCCGGCCATCATCACCTCGCGCTGGGCCGAGGAGGTCTACGCCTTCAAGCGGCGGATCGAGCCCTTCCTGATCAAGGCGTACGAATAGCGGGTCACGGCCGGGGAACGGCGGGGGGACGGGGCCGGACTACCCTTGCTTCCATGGATCGTCGCACCCTCCTCCGGGCCGCTCCCGACCCCGCACCAGCGGGGGTCGTCCGGCCGCGGCGCCGATTGCCGGAAGTCCTTCCGCCGGTTATCCTTTCGCGGCAATCACGTCCCGAATCTGCACGCCGCCAGGAGGGTGGAACGACGGTGAAGCTGCTTGGCGCCCTGGAACGCCCCTACTACGCATTGGTGCGTCCCCCGGTTCAGGCGCTCATCCGCGCCGGCGTCCGGCCCAACACCATCACCACCGTCGGCACCGGGCTCGTTCTCGTCTCCGCGCTCGTTTACGGCCTGGGCCACGTCCGGCTCGGCGGGCTTCTCCTCCTTGCCAGCGGCATCGCGGATACCCTCGACGGGCAGGTGGCGCGCGCGGCCGCCATGGAGACGAAGTTCGGCGCGTTCTACGACTCGACGCTCGACCGGGTCGGTGACGGCGCCACCTTCATCGGGATCGCCGTCTACCTCATGACCGCGCCCGGCGTGGCGTGGCGGACGCCCGCCGTCATCGTCTGCATGGTGGCGATCCTCTCCTCCCTCCTCGTTTCCTACGCCCGGGCCCGGGCGGAAGGCCTGGGCATCGACTGCAAGGTCGGGATCGCCCAGCGGGCGGAGCGGATCCTGGGGCTCGGCCTCGTCTCGCTCCTCTTCGGCGCAACGGCCAACGCCCGGGTGCTGGAAGCGGCCGTACTGGTCCTGACGCTCGCGTCGGTCATCACCGTCGTGCAGCGGTTCGTCTATGTCTACCGCGTGGCCTCGGATGCGGAAATCCGGCCGGCGCGCACCGAGCCCGCGACCGCCGCGGCGCTCGATTCCCTCTCGAAAGGACGTTAGCAGTGGCTGATCAGACCGCCCGGCAGATCGCGCCGGCCACGGGCAGGCTTGGCGTGCTCACCGTCGGCCTTGGCGCCGTCGCGACCACCTTCATTGCCGGCGTCGAGAACATCCGTCGCGGCACGTCGAGGCCGATCGGCTCGCTGACGCAGATGGGGACGATCCGGCTCGGAAAGCGCACCGAAGGCCGCGCGCCGCTCATCAAGGAGTTCGTCTCGCTCGCCGAGCTCGAGGACATCGTCTTCGGCGCCTGGGATCCGGTGCCCGACGACGCCTATGCGGCGGCCCGCCTCTGCGGCGTGCTCGACCGGCACGAGCACATCGAGCCGATCGCGGACTTCCTGAAGGGGATCGCGCCGATGCCGGCCGTCTTCGACCAGGCGTACGTCAAGCGCCTGGAGGGTAAGAACGTCAAGTCGGGGAAGACGAAGCGTGACCTCGCGGAGCAGCTCCGCAAGGACATCCGCGACTTCAAGGCGAAGCACGGCTGTGACCGGCTGGTGATGGTGTGGTGCGCCTCGACGGAGGTGTTCATCGCCCCGGGCGCCGCGCACCAGTCGATTGCCGCGTTCGAGAAGGCGATGGAGGCCAACGACCCGTCCATCGCCCCCTCGATGCTCTATGCCTGGGCCTCGATCATGGAAGGCGTCCCGTTCGCCAACGGCGCGCCGAACCTCAGCTGCGATTTCCCGGCGCTCGAGCAGCTCGCGAAGGACAAGGGCGTGGCCATCGGCGGGAAGGACTTCAAGACGGGCCAGACCATGCTCAAGACCGTGCTCTCGCCGATGTTCAAGGCGCGGATGCTCGGCGTCGCGGGCTGGTACTCGACCAACATCCTCGGCAACCGGGACGGCGAGGTGCTCGACGATCCGGAGAGCTTCAAGACGAAAGAGGAGTCGAAGCTCGGCGTGCTGGAGCACATTCTCCAGCCCCAGCTCTACCCCGAGCTCTACGGCGAGATGTACCACAAGGTCCGGATCAACTACTACCCTCCGCGCGGCGACAACAAGGAGGGCTGGGACAACATCGACATCTTCGGGTGGCTCGGCTACCCGATGCAGATCAAGGTCGACTTCCTCTGCCGCGACTCGATCCTGGCGGCGCCGCTGGTGCTCGACCTGGCCCTCTTCTTCGACCTGGCGCAGCGCGCGGGGCTTTCGGGGATCCAGGAATGGCTTTCGTTCTACTTCAAGAGCCCGCAGGTGGCCCCGGGCCTCTACCCGGAGCACGACCTCTTCATCCAGCTCACGAAGCTGAAGAACACGCTGCGCTGGATGCGGGGCGAGGACCAGATCACCCATCTGGGGATCGAGTACTATCAGGAACAGTAGGCAGTAGACGGCAGGCGGTGGGCGAGCGCGCCGGCGCGATTCGCCCCCGCCCACCGTCTACCGTCCACCGTCTACCGTCCACCTCCCACCGGATCCCGATGAAGTACTTCCACCGTACCCACATCTCCCCCGACGCCGCGATGGCCGCGGCGGCCGAGTTCTTCGGCGCGCGGCTCGCCCCTTCCGAAGAGGGTCCCCGCCGCCGGAGCTTCGCGGGTCCCATCGGCCAGCTCACGGTCTCCGTGGCGGCCGAGGGGGGGCACTACACCCTCGTCACGGTGGGGACCAACCAGCCGGCCGAAAGCGAGATCGACAAGCTCGGGAAGCGGTTCCTCACGCTGCTCCATACCCGGGCCCACCCCGCCCACCGGCCGATCGGCGCGTACTGACCCCGGCGGCCCTGCCGCGGGGGGATGTGGCGAGGCCGGATTTCGCGTAAGTTCCGGGGTCCGCCGCCCGGCGGCCACGCCACCGAGTCGGCGCTGCGAGGAACCATCGAGGGAGGCTGCATGATGCACCGCCTGGAGGGCGCCCGCCGGCGCCTGATTGCCCCGTTCATACTGCTGCTTCTCGTCGCCTCGGCCCCGGCCGGGGCGTTTGCACAGGAGGCGGTCGAGCACCGCCCGGGCGGCGAGGTGAACCTCCAGCTCCCCGACCTGAACCAGGGCGACTTCCTCGGCTTCACCGGGCACGAGATCCTGCTGTCGGGCCTCCTCGTGTGCGTGCTCGGACTGCTCTTCGGGCTGATGAGCTACGCGAATGTGAAGCGGCTGCCGGTGCATCGCGCGATGGCCGATGTCTCCGAGCTGATCTACGCCACGTGCAAGGCGTACCTCACGCAGCAGGGGAAATTCCTCCTCATCCTCTGGCTCTTCATCAGCGCGGTCATCGTCGTCTACTTCGCCCTCACCGGCCTCGAGCTCCCCAAGATCGCGATCATCCTCCTCTTCAGCCTGATCGGCATGGGGGGAAGCTACGGCGTCGCGTGGTTCGGCATCCGGATCAACACGCTGGCCAACTCGCGCACCGCGTTCGCGAGCCTGCGCGGGCGCGGATGGCCGGTCTGCGACATCCCCCTCCGCGCCGGGATGAGCGTGGGGATGATGCTCATCTCGGTCGAGCTCCTCTTCATGCTCGCCATCCTCCTCTTCATTCCGTCGACCGTCGCGGGCGCCTGCTTCCTCGGGTTCGCCATCGGCGAGTCCCTGGGGGCGGCGGCGCTCCGGATTGCGGGCGGCATCTTCACGAAGATCGCCGACATCGGGTCCGACCTCATGAAGGTCGTCTTCAAGATCAAGGAAGACGATGCACGGAATCCCGGGGTGATCGCGGACTGCGTGGGAGACAACGCTGGCGACTCGGTCGGCCCCACCGCGGACGGCTTCGAGACCTACGGCGTCACGGGCGTGGCGCTCATCTCGTTCATCGTGCTCGCCGTGGCGGACCCCATGGTGCAGGTGAAGCTCCTCGTCTGGATCTTCCTGATGCGCGTGATGATGGTGCTCGCCTCCGGCTTCTCCTACCTCGTCAACAACGCCGTCTCCGCCGGGCGCTACCGGAACGTGGTGAAGTTCAACTTCGAGGCGCCGCTCACCTCGCTGGTGTGGCTCACCTCGCTCCTCTCCGTCGCGCTCACCTTCGTCGTGTCGCGGCTCGTGATTCCCGAGCTCGGCGGGAATACCGACCTCTGGTGGCAGCTCTCGCTGGTCATCACCTGCGGCACGCTCGCCGGCGCGATCATCCCGGAGATGGTCAAGGTCTTCACCTCGACGCACTCGCGGCACGTGCGGGAAGTCGTCGCCTCGTCGCGCGAGGGAGGCGCGTCGCTGAACATCCTGTCGGGCCTGGTGGCGGGAAACTTCTCGGCCTACTGGCTCGGCATCGTGATCATGGGCCTGATGGCGGCGGCCTTCGGCTTCAGCACGATGGGGCTGAGCCAGGAGGGGCTGATGAAGGCGCCGGCGATCTTCGCCTTCGGCCTCGTGGCGTTCGGTTTTCTCGGCATGGGTCCGGTGACGATCGCCGTGGACTCGTACGGGCCGGTCACCGACAACGCGCAGTCCATCTACGAGTTGTCCCAGATCGAGGAGATCCCGAACATCGGCGCGGAGCTCCGGCGC
>DASTYH010000123.1:0-3304 GCA_035765075.1 Gemmatimonadales bacterium | reverse complement strand
TTCTCCGGCTCGACGCCGCAGGTGGTGCAGGCGCGTCACCGGAGCGAGCCCCCGCGCCCGCTCACCTACGTCAGGCCCAATCTCCCGCCCGAGCTGCAGGTCCTCCTCGACGCGACGCTCGCCAAGCTCCCCGCCGACCGGCCCGCCGCCGCCGCGACGGTCGTGCAGCAGCTCGACGCACTGCTGGCTGGCGCGCCGGGATTGCTCTCCGGGGCGCTCCCGGCAGGCCGCAGCTTCCGGCCTCCGTACCTGATACCCGTGGCACTCGGCATCGCGGGACTCGGCGTGCTCCTCGCCATCGGCGCCGTGACGCGGGCCCGAGCCACCGGTGAGCCGGCGCCGGTGATCGTGGCGGAATTCGAGGGCCCGGCGGCGGAGGTGGAGCTCACCCGCGCCTTCCGCGAGCTGCTGATCGCGGGCCTCGGCGAGTCGGCGCGGCTGGCGCTGATCCCACCGCACCAGATCCGCGAGGCGATGCGGGACGCCGGCATGGCGGACTCCGTCACTCTCACCCCGGACCGCGCGCGGGAGATCGCCTTCCGTCTGTCGGTCCGCGCCGTGGTGAACGGTGCCGTGCGGCAGCCCGCGCCGGGACGCTACGCGCTCATGGTGAGCTCGGTGGACGCCGAGTCGGGCCGGATGCTGACCTCGGAAACCGAGTCCGCCTCCGAGAGCACCTTCGTGCCGGCGGTACAGCGGATCACCTCCCGGCTCCGCCGCAGTCTGGGAGACCGCCGGGCGGACATCGAGGCCAACAAGCCGCTCTGGCAGGTGGCGACCCCGTCGTTCGAGGCATTCCGGAAATACGTCCAGGCGGTCGATCTCGGCCGGGCCGCCAATCTCGACGGGAGCAACCGGCTGCTGCGCGAGGCAATCGCCATCGACACCGGGTTCGCGTCGGCGTGGGGCGTCATGGGGATGAACTTCATCGCCGCGCGAAATCTCGATTCCGCGCGCATCGCCTTTGCGGAAGCGCTCAGACGGCCCGGGCGCCTCAACGACGCGCAGCGCTACCGGATGGAGGCGGAGGCCGCCTATGCGCTGCACCACGATCTGACCGCCGCCGTCCACTGGTATGGGCTGTACCTGCAGGAAGTGCCGCTCTCGGTCGGGGGCCGCAACAACCGCGGGCTGTATCTCTCCGCGATGGGCCGGCTCGAGGATGCGCTCGCGGACTTCGTCCGCGCCGTGGAGCTCGAGCGCGGCGGCGATGGGGTCGCCCAGCCCCAGCTGCTCAACGCGGCGATCATGCTGTGGGCGCTGGGGCGGAGTGAAGAGGCGCGGCGCTATCGCGCGCGGCTCAGCGGCCCCTTTGCGGACTACGCCGCGCTGGTGGATGCCGCGGTGGAAGGGAGCTGGACCCTGGCCGAGTCCCTGGCCAGCCGCATCACCGCGGATCCCGCCGCCCCCTCGTGGGTGCGCATGCAGGCCACCGGCACCCTCGCCTCCGCGCTCGCCATGCGGGGGGATATCGCCGCCGCACGCCGCCTGATCGATACCGCCGCAGCGGCGGGGGGTACGGAGGGCCGCTGGTACCTCAGGGCGGCCCGACTGATGGAGGACGTCTCCGGGAAGGCGGGCCCGCTCCCCGGTCCGCTCCGGGCGGACACCTCGGTTCCGGGCACGCTGCTCCGGGCCGAATGGCTGGCCGCGGGCGGCGATACCGCCGGCGCCCTCGCCGCTCTGGACGCGGCCCTCGATCGGCGGGAGGTTGAGGGAGGGTGGTTCGGCTTCGGGGTGGAGGCGGTGCGCGCCCGGATCCTCGGCGCGCGCGGCGACTGGGGCCAGGCGGCGCGGCTCCTCTCGCCGCTCGCGGTGGTCGGCGAGCCCGACAATACCGCACCCGACCGCATCGGCACCCTGCACCTCCGCTGGCTCGCGGCGGACGCCTGGGAGCGGGCGGGCCGGAAGGACTCGGCCGATGCTTACCATGCGCGCCTCGGGGAGACCACGCGCCTCGCGGCGAACCAGCTGGCCCTCCGGGGCCTCGTGCTCGCATACTCGTCCCGCAGGCTCGCTCGCTTACATTGACAAGGAGGGATCCATGGGTCAGTCGACGAAGGCCGCAGCGGTGATCACCGGGCTAGTGCTGGTGTTCGGGATGGCCTGCGGCGAGGAGCCCAGCGATTCGGCCCTCGCAGATTCGACCGTCACCAACCCCGTCCCGCGGACGTTCTACGTGAAGCTCGTCGACTCGGCGACGGGCAATCCGATGCCGCGCGCCGGCATCCTGGTGACCTGCACCGACGACGCCGGGAACGAGATTCCCTGCGCCTTCAACAGCGCGATGCCCGCCGCCAGTGCCGAGGCGGCCACCGCCGATTCTGCGGCGAACAATCCGGTCCCCTAGTCAGGAGCGCTCGCATGGCCCGTGATCTGCTTCCCGTCATCCGGGAGACGCTCGCCGACCTCTTTCAGGTCGAACGGGAAATCGCCCGTGGGGGTGCAGCGCGGGTCTACCGGGCGCAGGACAGGGAAGGGCGCCTCGTCGCGCTCAAGGTCCTCCATCCGGAGCTCCAGGTGAGCGCCATGGCTGAGCGGTTTCTCCGCGAGATCCGGGTCGCCTCGAGTCTCGATCACCCCCTCATCGCTCCGGTGCTCGACTGGGGCCAGCGGGACTGGCTCGTCTACTACACGATGCCGCTCATCGCCGGCCCCACGCTCCGCACCTGCTTTTCGCGTTCCCGCCAGCTGAGCGTGGCCGATACCTGCCGCGTCGGCAAGGACGTGCTCGACGCCCTCGGTCACGCTCATCAGGCGCGCATCATGCACCGCGACGTCAAGCCGGAGAACATCATCATTTCCGACCACGGCGCGGTGCTCGTGGACTTCGGCGTGGCGCGGGCGGTGGAGGTGGCGGCGGGAGACCGCGTGACGGCGGCGGGAATGACGGTGGGAACGGCGGGTTACATGAGCCCCGAGCAGGCGTCAGGGGCGGCGGACCTCGATTACCGGACCGACCTCTACGCCGTGGGCTGCGTGCTCTTCGAATCGCTCGCGGGACGTCCGCCGTTTGCCCACCGGAACCAGAGCGTGGTCCTGCAGATGCAGCTCTCGGGCGAGGCGCCCGACGTGCGCACCTTCCGGGCCGACACCCCCGAGCCGCTCGCGCAGGCCATCACGCGGGCCCTGCAGCGCCGGGCGGAAGACCGATGGCGCACGGCGGTCGAAATGCGCAGCTCCCTCGACGCCTGTAACGGCTAGCCCACCGCGCCTACCCGCAGGTCCACATCGGCATCGCGGAATTCGATCGGCCCGCTCGACCGGGGGACGTTCGGGATCTCCTTCCATCCCGCCTTCTTCG
>DASTYH010000122.1:0-5372 GCA_035765075.1 Gemmatimonadales bacterium | reverse complement strand
GGAGCGCCGCGAAGCCGGTGAGCGCGTGGTACGCGCCGAATCCGCGGCCGGTCCGGCGTGGAGCGAGCCGCGCGACGAGCGCGCGCTCCGCCGATTCCATGAGCCCCGCCACGACGCCGAACAGGAGGAACACCGCGCCCGCGATCGCGGGGCCGTCGGCCAGGGCGAGTCCCGTCAGCACGAGCGCGGTCACGAGTCCCCCCGCCGCCACCATGCGGCGGGGCCCGAAGCGGTCGGCGAGGCGACCCCCCGGATAGCTGAGTCCGCTCCGCACCACGTGCAGCGCGCCCCAGAGAAGGGGAATCGTCGCCACGGCGACGCCGGTCTCCTGGAGGCGGAGGAGCAGGAGCGCTTCGGGCATGCGCGCCAGCGTGAGCATGGCGAGCGCGATGACCGGCGCCCAGAATACCCGGCCGGTCGCATCGAGCGGGGCTGCCGGGTCGACCGGCCGCGATTTCGCTTCCACTTGCCGCGGGAGCACGCTCGTGCGCCGGAAGAGCAGCGCGAGGGTGAGAAACGCCACGATGCCCGGGAGGATGCTCCACCCGATCACTCCCGGCACCGACATTCCCTTGCTGACGAGGATCCACGCGGCCACCGAACCGAGCACGGCGCCGAGGTGATCGGCCCCCCGGTGGAATCCGAAGGCGCGGCCGCGCGAGGCCGGCGGAGTGAGGTCGGCGATGAGCGCGTCGCGTGGCGGTGTCCGGATTCCCTTTCCCACCCGATCGATGACCCGGAAGCCGACGACCTGCCACGCGGCACTCGCCACCGAGATCAGCGGCCGCACGAGCACCGCCGTGAGATAGCCCGCGAGGATCAGCGGCTGCCGCCACCCCGGCCGGTCGGAGACCCGCCCACTCCACCACTTGACGAGTGCCGCCGTGAGGTCGGCCGCACCGTCCAGCGCGCCGAGCGAGATCGCTCCCCCGCCCAGTCGGGAGACGAAGGCGGGGAGGAGTGGATAGACCATCTCGCTCGCGAAATCGTTGAAGAACGAGACGACGGCGAGGTAGCGGACGCCGCGGGGGACGGCGCTCACGGGTTCCCGGGCACGAAGACCTCGAGTGCCTCGGGGAGCACGGTGAAGGTGGCCGGCGTGGTCCCCACGATCTCGCCGTCCGCGTCGATCCGATGCGGGATGGGCGTGGTGATCACGATCCGCCGGGCCCGGATGGCCTCGACCGGCTCCTTGCGCCCCTGCCGTCCGCTCCGGAGCGCGGGCAGGAGCGCCAGAAGCCTCCACCACGGCACCGCTTCGATGGCGTAGCAGTCCAGTCGCGCGTCGTCGAGCGCAGCCCCTTCCGCCACGGTCAGCCCCGCGCCGTAGTGTCGTCCGTTCCCCACGACGATCTGGATCGCGCGGAGCCGCCGGGTGCCGCCCTCATGCGCGATCTCCGCCACGAACGGCCGCGCCCGCGCGAGAGTCCGCGCGGCGGCAAGCGCATAGGCGAACGGCCCCCAGCGCCGCTTGCTCGCGTCGCTCAGCTCGTCCGTGATCCGGACGCTCAGGCCCAGGCTCGCCGTGGTGAGGAAGAAGGCCCCGTTTACGCAGCCCACGTCGATCCGGCGGGTGGTGCCGCGCGCAATGACGGCTGCGGCCTCCGACAGGTCGGAGGGAATGCCCAGGGTTCTCGCGGTATTGTTGGCCGTTCCGAGCGGGAGGATGCCGAGGGGGCGGCGGGCCTCGAGCAGCGCCGGAAGCGCGGCGCTGATGGTCCCGTCGCCCCCGCCGATCACGATGAGATCCACGCGCCCCGCCGCGCGCTCGATCGCCGCGGCGATCTTCTTCGAGCTCGTGATCGGATCCACCGTGACCGCGAGGCCGGCGTCGCCGAGTGCCGCTTCCGCCGCCACGACGCCCTCCGGTCCCCGCCGTGCCTTCGGGTTGGCCACGAGCAATGCCCGGCGCACCGGCCCGCCCTCACCTTCCATGCCGCCGCTCCGTGGTATGTTTGCCTCGATGCCTGCGGAAAAGCGCTTCCAGGAGACGAACCTCTGGTCCACCCCGATCCGGGACCTGGGCCTCACGATCGCGGGGACCCGCCTCGAGCCGGTCATCGCCCGCTTCGAGCGCGAGCTCGAGGATGCGGGGATCCGGCGCCTCCGTCCGCGCTTCTACCTGTCGACCGAGTGGGGCGTGCCCTTCGAGACGGTGTCCATCGCCATCCCGTTCTATCTCGCGAGCCCGGAGCTCACGGCGATGCATGCCGAACAGGTCGGGATGGTCGAGGGATTCGATCCCGAGGATATCCTCCGGTACCTGCGCCACGAGATGGGGCACGTCGTGAACTATGCGTACTGCCTCTACGATACGGAGGAATGGGTGAAGCTCTTCGGCTCGATCACCCAGCCCTACGAGGAAGAATACGCCCCGGAACCGTTCAGCCGACGCCACGTGCGGCATCTTCCCGGCTGGTATGCGCAAAAGCATCCGGACGAAGACTGGTCGGAGACCTTTGCGGTGTGGATGACGCCGGGACTCGACTGGCGCGCGGAATATGCCGCCTGGCCCGTCGCCCGGGCAAAGCTCGCCTACTGCGACCGGATCGTGCGCGAGCTGGCGGACCGGGAGCCGGAGGTCACCGACGACGAGCTCGACGAGGATGTGGGCGAGATCGGGTACTCACTCGCCGATTTCTACGACGAGCCCGGCAAGGGCGGGGACGAGATACCGCCGGGGTTCGACGGCGCGTTGCGCGCCATCTTCGACGACCTCTCGCGGGGCGCGAGCGATGGGGGCGGCCTCCTTCCAGCCGCCGGCCTCTTCGCGCGGCTCGAACGGGACCTCATGGGAAACATCTTTCGCTGGACCGGCCATTTTCCCGAGCGGACCCGCCAGCTGGTGCGCCATCTCGCCGAGCGCGCCACGGAGCTGGAGCAGGGATATCCGGCATCGCGGGAACAGGCGGCGGAAGTGGCGGTCACGACCTTCGTCACCGCGCTCGCCATGAATCACGTGCACCGCGGGAGCTATCTCCCGTAGCGTCGCTAGCCGCCCTGCTTCCCGTACCGCTCCATCGCCGCATCCACGATCCGGCCGATCAGCGTCTCGTAGTCGAGGCCCGCCGCTTCCGCCGCCATCGCGAATTCAGCGGACTTCTCGAGGTAGCAGCTCGCGTTCACCTCGAGGACGTAGATCTCCCCCGTGCCGGTGAGCCGGAGGTCCACCCGGCCGTAGTCCCGCACCCGGAGCGCGCGGTACGCATCCACCGAGACCTTCTGCAGCTTCGCGCGGAGCTCGTCGGGGATCTCGGCGATCACCGACTTCGTCCCCTTGTACTCCTTGCTCCCCTCCATCCACTTCGCCCGGCTGTCGAGCACCTTCGGCTGCCCCTCCGGGAATCCGGTGAAATCCACCTCGACCGGGGGAAGCACCTGGGGCCTGAGGTTCCCCAGGACGCCGACGTAGAATTCGCGCCCCTCGATGTATTCCTCGGCGAGGGCGGAGTCCTCCACGTCGCGGTGGATCGCCGCCACCTGTTTCATGAGGGCGCCGGTGTCGTGCACCAGCGACTTTCCCCCGATGCCGATGGACGAGTCGGCGCGGAGCGGCTTCACGAAGAGCGGCATCCGGAGGTTCCCGCCGGTCTCGAAATCGGCGGCGGGCGAGAACACCGCGTAGCGGGGATAGAGGATGCCCTCGAACTCGAGGAGCTTCTTGCTGAGCCCCTTGTCCTGGCTCAGGTAGAGCTCGCCCGGCCCGCTTCCCGTGTACCGGAGACCCTGGGTCTCGAGGATCGCCGCCACCAGCATGTCGCCGATCACGCTGTCCCCGAACATCTCGGCCATGTTGAAGACGAGATCGGGCTTCCGCCGGGAGAGGCGGTCGATCAGCTGCTTCACGTTGCGATAGACGGGAACCACGGACACCTGATGCCCGAGGCGCCGGAGCGCCCGGGCCACCTGCGGCACCACCTCGTCGAGGTCCTTCGCCGTCACCTTCTCCTGCTCGACCGAGGTGAGCACGGTGATCTTCATTCGTCGAGGCCCATCCCCCAGCGGGCAAGTGCGACCGGCAGGCCGCCGTACGACAGCAGTTCGGTATGGAGAGTCCGCGGCGAGTACGAAGCGCCGGCACGCGCGCGGAACGCGTCCCGCAACGAAAGAATCTCACGTCGCCCCACCGCGTAGGCAAGCTGGTAGGTGGGCATCGCGCAGTACCGCCGCACCTCCGCCTCCGCGCTCCGTCGCTCCATCGGCATGCTCAGGAGGACCTGGTCCACCGCGTCGGCGGGCGTGAGCCCCCGGGTGTGGAGTCCGATGTCCACCACGATCCGCCGCGCCCGCCAGAGCAGGTTGACGAGATGGAAGAGCTGTGCCTCCGGCGTGGTGTAGTAGCCCTCCTCCTGCATCACCGTTTCCGCGTACAGCGCCCACCCCTCGACCATGACCGGCGTCCAGAGATGCCGGCGGACCTCCGAGCTCAGCCCCTGCGCCGAGGCCATCTGCAGGTGATGGCCGGGAAACGCCTCGTGCGCCACCAGTGAGGGAATCTCGTGCACGCAGTGGCCCGCGGCAGGACGGGCATCCGGCTCCGCCCCCGCCGGCACGGTGACGTAGAAGAGCCCCGGCCCGCCGAGCTCGACCGGGGGCCGCGAGTAGGCGGCGAACGGAACGAGCGACGCGAGGAACGGCGGCGTGGGGACGACGTGGAGCGCCACGTCAGGCACCGGCATGAGTGCGCGCGCCTCGAGGAAGGCGCGTGCGCGCGTCACCTCCGCGGCGTACGCCGCCGGGATGTCACCCGGGACCGTGTCCTCCCGGAGCCGCTCGACCACCTCCCGCCAGGAGCGCTTCGCGTCCAGCCGATGCGCGACGGCCACGATCGCCGCTTCGGTCTCCTCGAGGAGGTGCATCCCGTAGCGCCAGAGCTCGGGCGCGCCTCCGCGCAGTGCGTGCTCGTGATGCAGGCGCCGCGCGAACTGGTCGTCGCCCACCGCAAAGGCGTGGGGGTCGTCGCTCGGCAGGATCTCCGATCCGAGCGCGCGGCCATAGGCCGTGAGCGCCTCGAGCGCTTCGCGTGCGGCGGCATTGAGCGGCTCGGAGAGCTGCGGCGCCGATTCCCCGAACACTGCCGCTGCCTGGACGATCAGCTCGCCGCCGCCGCCGAGCGCGCCGAGCGCGGCGTCCACGAACACGGCCGGGGGCTCGCGGAGGGTGGCGCGCGCGGAGGCGAGGAGCGCCGGCGCCGCCTTCAGCCGCTCGAGCGCGGCGGGGGCGCGCGACCCGGGCTCTCCGGCGCGTGCGAGGAGCGCGTAGATGCCCTCGAAGAGGTGCGTGAGCCAGAAGCTCGGGTTCCGGACGTGGGGACGCTCGTACTCGAAACGGAAGAGGAGCGTGCGGATGTCGTCCAGCAGCGCGGTCCGGTC
>DASTYH010000121.1:0-2751 GCA_035765075.1 Gemmatimonadales bacterium | reverse complement strand
CGAGCTCCCGTAGCGACGTAGAGATTGGTGAAGAAGTGACCCGCCTGGACCACATGCGGCCGGAACCGGGCGAGCCCCGCAGCCAGGGCACCGAGACGCAGGGGTGGCCACGGCGCGCGACCGATCCATCGCGGCGCCAGCCCGCGCGCCATGAGGGCATGTTCGTGGATCTCTCCCCGCGTGAGCGCAAAGACCCGCACCTCGACACCGGCGTCCGCGAGCGCGCCCGCCATGTACACGAGCTGCTTCTCCGCCCCGCCTCGCCCGAGCGTCCCGGCCACCAGTGCCACGCGGAGTCCGGTCACCGGGCGCGCGCCTCGCTCGCGCCTGGCGGCCGCACCGCAAGCGGGCTCGTCGGCCCCATCATCACGATCGTCGCCGCCGCAAGGAACCAGAGACCCTTGTTCTGGTACTCCGTCGAGATGAAGGAAAGCCCGATGACCGTCGTGGTGAGGAAGCCGAGGAGTCGCACCCGGCGGGTACGGCGCATCCCCCTCGCCGCGAACGACACCACGAAGGCGGCAAGGAGGAGGACTCCCGGGACCCCGTTTTCCGCCATGATCTTGACCCAGCCGGCGTGCGCCTGGAGCCGGCGATAACGGCTTGCCACCGCCACCCCTTCGCGCGGCCCGAGCGTCCGCCACGCTTCGGTGAAGCCGCCCGTGCCCACCCCGAATGGCGATTGCCGGAAGATGTGCCACCCCCCGCGCACCAGCTCCGAGCGGTGGCTCGTACGGTCGGCGAGCTTCGTGCCCGGGTCGAAGAGCACCCGGACCCGTTGGAGCGCCCGCTCCTGCAGGTCGGTGAACTGCGAGGCCGCGCCGACGAGCGTGAGTGTCAGGATCGCCACGAGCACGGTCCGACGGCCGAGGCCCGGCATCGCGGCCACGAAATAGATCCCGCACACGGCGGCCATGAGCATCGCGCCCCGGCTGCCGCTGAGAAACGCCCACACGATGCAGATGCCGGCCAGAACCGAGAGCAGCGCCGCCCCGCGCGCCCGGTCCAGGGCACAGGGGAGGGCGAGACACAGTGCGAAGAGCGCAGTCAGCGGGAGGTACGCCCAGGCGTTCCGGTTGATCTCCGGCAGCGCGCCCTGCCGCACGAAGAAGAGCAGGCCGCCGAGGGCCGCCACCGTACCGCAAACGACCCCAAGCCAGTACCAGTCGTCGGGCGAGAATCGCACGCGACCGAGGTAGACCGTGATGCCAAAGAGCGCGAAGACACCGAGCAGGTCCTGGATGCCCCGCGCGCGATCGGGACTGAGGATCAGCCCGAAAGCGAGGAGGAGCGTCAGCATCTGAGCGATCCGCATGGGTGCCCCGCCTCGCCGGAGCAGGAGCGGGGTCCAGAGAACCGTCACCAGGAGCAGCCAGTAGTTGAAGGTGTTCCACCGGAGCATGCCCCCGGTGAACACGAGCCACCCCATGAGGGGATCGAGCGTGCAGAGAATGCCGGCGCCCAGGAGGCCCGCACGCGGGTAGCCGAGGCCAGCGACCGCAAGCCCGAAGCCGATCGCGGTGAGCAGGAACACCCCGTAGCGATAGCCCAATGCCGCGGCGACCAGCCACGCCAGCACGACCAGCGCGACGAGTCCGCCGCCGAGCAGCGTTCCGACGGGAATCGCGTGCTTCGGCGGGCTCAGGCCGATCGGCCCGGTGACGGCCGAGGTCGTCATGAGACCCCGGGCTCCGGCAGGGGGCCGCCGAAACGAACGTGCCACCGCTCCGTACACACTCGCGCGATCTGTTCGGCCCAGGCCTCGAGCGATCGGCTCGCCGCGAAGTCGCGGCAGCGCCGCCGGAGCGCGGGCCAGTCCTCGGGCCCCGCGAGTAGCCGCCGGAGTGCGTCCGCGAGTGCGGCAGGGTCTCCGGGGGGCACCAGCCAGCCCCGCTCCCCGGCGCCACCCACGACTTCGCGGGCCGCGCCGACCTCCGTGGTCAGGACGGGGAGCCCCTGCGCCATCGCATCGAGCCACGCCTTGCAGTACCCCTCCGAGTGCGAGGAGTGAATGCAGAAATCCGCGCTCCGCATCTCCCCCTCGAGCCCGGCCCGGTCCAGCTGGCCGGAAAAGCGGACGAGGCCTTCGATCCCGAGCGAGCGGGAGAGCGACTCGAGCGCCGCGAGCTCCGGCCCGCCGCCCGCCAGCGTCAGCCGGGGTAGCGGAGCCACCCCCTCGCGTCTGAGCTGGGCGAGCGCCTCGAGCATGATCGGGAGCCCCTTCTCTACGCTGAGGCGGCCGGCGTACATCATCCGCGGCGGCGACGACAGCCCGCGATCGAGCACCGGACGGTGCGCCTTCAGCTCGGCGCGCGTGAGCGACGTGGCGAAGAGCCACTCCATGCCGGGCGCCGGCGGCGTGGCGCCATCGCCGACGGCGAGCATCACGTTGCGGCCGCGCGCAAGGAGGCGCATCGCCTGCCGCGTGACGCGGTTCATGACGGTCGTTTCCGAGTTCGGGGTCCACGAGCCGTTGTAGAGCGCAAAGACGCGCCGCCCCGTGAGCAGCGCCGCCACCAGGCCGAGGAGGGGCAGGTCACCGGGTAGCGGCGTATGCACCACATCGGAGCGGCGGACCTCGGCACCGATCCGCCCCAGGTAGTAGGGAAGGTGCGCAACGACCGACAGCTTCCGCCGGAAATCGGCGCCGGCGGGGCTCCGGAGCGGGACGACTCGCGCGTCGGCCGGAAGCGGCATGCCTCCTTCGCGCGCAAAGGAGCCCACGATCACGATGGTCATCTCGTCGCAGAG
>DASTYH010000120.1:0-8065 GCA_035765075.1 Gemmatimonadales bacterium | reverse complement strand
CGGTGCGGACAGCGTGAGGAGCAGGGCGATGAAATGCATGGAGCTCCGCAGGTGGCGGAAGATGCAGGAGCGATCGAGGGGGAGTCAGGGAAGTGGCGGTCAAGATATCGGCAGCGGCGTAAAGGCGTCAATGCCCTATATTTCCCGCCGATGCTCCACCTCGCCATTGCGCAGCTCCGGCCCCGGAAGGGTGCGTACCGCGAGAACCTGGCCCGCCTGGGCGAGGTCCTGCGCGAATGTGGCGCGTCGGATCACCCCCCCGAGCTCCTGATCGCGCCCGAGACCGCGCTGACCGGCTACTTCCTGGAGGGCGGCGTTCGCGAGGCGGCGCTCACCGCCGACGCCTTCTTTGCCGATCTGGCGGCGGCGCATGCGGCCTCCGGCGCCCCGCCGATCGACATCTGCGCGGGCTTCTACGAGCTCGGCGAGAACCGGCTCCACAACGCCGCGCTCTACGCGTCGCTCGGGGGCTCCGACGCCGGGATCCGGCACGTGCACCGCAAGGTCTTCCTCCCCACCTACGGGGTCTTCGACGAAGAGCGCTTCGTCGAGCCGGGCCGCTCGGTGGCGGCGTTCGACACCCGCTGGGGCCGCGCGGCCATGCTGATCTGCGAGGACGCCTGGCACTCGATCATGCCCATGTTCGCGGCGCTGGACGGCGCCCAGCTCGTCATCGTGCCGAGCGCGAGCCCGGCGCGCGGGATCGCACCGGACGCCGATGAAGCCCGCCCGTCGAGCCTCTCGCGCTGGGAGCGGATTGCGCAGGAGATTGCGGGGGAGCACGGCGTCTACGTCGCCATCGCCCAGCTGGTGGGCTTCGAAGGGGGCAAGGCGTTTGCCGGCGGCTCCCTGGTGGCGGGCCCGCGGGGAAATCTCCTGGTGCGCGGGCCGGTCTTCGAGGACGCGGTGGTCCGCGCCGATCTCGAGTTCGACGAGATCACGCGGGCGCGTGCCGACCTCCCCCTCCTCTCGGATCTCGAGATGCGACTGCCGCATCTGCTGGAGGGGTGGACGGAGGGACGGAGAGACGAGAGAGGCGATGGGGGAACGGCCGCACGGAAGGAAGCCCAGGCTCGCAGGCCGGCGCCGCGTCGCCGCGTTCCCCCCTTCCACCCTTCCATCCTTCCCTCCGACCCGCTCGCCATCGAGCCGGAGCTCACCCGCCGGTGGCTCGTCGAGTTCCTTCGCGACGAGCTGGTCCGCCGGCGCGGATTCTCGAAGGGGATTCTCGGCCTTTCGGGGGGCGTGGACAGCTCGCTGGTGGCTTTTCTCGCCGCGGAGGCGCTGGGTCCCGAGAATGTGATCGGCGTCCGGATGCCCTATCGCAGCTCGAGCCCGGAGAGTCTTGCGCACGCGGAGCTCGTGGCGCGGGCCACCGGAATCGGGATGCGCACGGTGGACATCAGCGCGCCGGTGGACGCGCTCGCGAACGCCATCGGCGACGGATCGACGCCGGGGCGGCTCGGCAACGTCATGGCGCGGATGCGGATGATCACGCTCTTCGACCTCTCGTCGGCGCTCTCCGCACTTCCCCTCGGCACCGGGAACAAGACGGAGCGGCTCTTCGGTTACTTCACCTGGCACGCCGACGATTCTCCCCCCGTCAATCCACTCGGTGATCTCTTCAAGACCCAGGTCTGGGCGCTGGCGCGGCACGTGGGCGTGCCGGAGGAAATCGTCACCAAGCCGGCGAGCGCCGACCTGGTGGCGGGGCAGACCGACGAGGGGGACTTCGGGATATCCTATGCGCGGGCCGATGCCATTCTCCACTGGCTGCTTTCCGGCTACGATGCGCCGCACATCGTGGCGCGCGGCTTCACCGAGGCCGAAGTCGCTCTGGTCCGCAAGCGCCTGGATTCGACCCACTGGAAACGCCGCCTCCCCACGGTCGCGATGGTGAGCCAGACGGCGATCGGGGAGTATTACCTGCGGCCGGTCGATTACTGACGGTGGGCGGTGGACAGCAGACGGTAGACCGGCGGGGAGGCGAGGGCAGGACCGATACCGGAGCCGCCACTCATTCCCGCCCGCCGCCCGCCGCCCGCCGCCCGCCGTCTACCGTCTTCCGTCTACTGTCTACTGTCCACCCCTCTACCGTCCACGATATGGCCCCCGAATCCCGTCCGATGTCCTACTCCCGCGGTGTCATGACCACCTTCGTCATGCCGCACATGCAGAACGTGCTCGGCGACCTGTTCGGCGGCGAGCTGATGGCGCTGGTGGACCAGGCGGCGGCGGTGGCGGCGATCCGGCACGCGGGGGGACCGGCAGTCACCGCGAGCATCGATCGCGTGGATTTCCGCGAGCCGATCCATCTCGGCGAGCTCGTGACCTGCGAGGCGACGGTGGATTTCGTGGGGAATTCGTCCATGGACATCACGGTCGAGGTGTATGCGGAGCGCGTGAGCACGGGGGAGAAGCGGCACACGCACACCGCCCACGTCGTGTTCGTCGCCATCGACATGGACGGGAAGCCGAAGCGGGTGCCGCGTCTCGTGGCGGAGAACGACGACGAGCGCGCGCGCTACGAGAAGGCGCGGATCCACCGCGAGTCGCTCCGGCGGTGACGCGCGTCGTTGCGGCCCTGAGCGGGGGAGGGGCCAAGGCGGCGGCCCACGTCGGCGCCATGCGGGCGCTCGCGGAGGCGGGACTCGCTCCCGCCCACTACTTCGGGACGTCGATGGGGGCCGTGATCGGCGCGGCGTTCGCCTCGCGGATGGCGCCGGGGGAGATTCTCGACGGACTCGTCGCCGCGGGGCGCCGAGGTCTTGCCCGTTCGATTCTCGCGCCGCTCGGCGGGCTCTACCTCGCGTCGCTCATGCGCCCGGAGCCGCTCCGCCGGGCCATCGAGGGATTCCTCCCGGCGCGGCGGTTCGACGAACTGGCGCTTCCCCTCACGGTGACTGCCACCAACCTCGACACCGGGGAGCTCACGCTCTTCGGCGCGGGGGGCGCCGATGTCCCGCTCATCGACGCCCTGATGGCGTCGTCGGCGCTCCCGATGTTCTTCCCGGCCGTGACGATCGGGGGCCATCGCTACGGCGATGGTGGACTCAGGGGTGTGGTGCCGATCGGTCCGGCTGCGGCGGTGCATCCCGACCTCGTCGTCGCCGTCGACATCGGTCCCGGCTTCGACGAGCTGGCCACGGCTCCCTCGCCCCACCCCTCACTGGTGCGCGCCCACAACGACGCCACCGGTATCCTCATGGCGGCCAACACCGCGCTCGAGCTCGCCCTCTGGCGGAGCGACCGCACGAAGCCGAAGCTCCTCTACGTCCGACCCCGCGTCGAGCGCCACGCCACCTTCCGGGTGGACCAGGCAGCAGCGTACGAGGCGGAGGGGTATCGGGCAATGGAGGAGGAACTGCTCTCCCGCTAACTTCCCGACATGCCCACTCCACGCCTCTTCACCCTCGAGGAAGCCGAGCGCACGTTGCCGCTGGTGCGGCGGATCGTCGAGGACCTGGTGTCGGTCTACCCGCTCTGGCGCGCCGGTGTGGCGCGCTACGAGGCGCTCGGCCTCGACGCGACGCCGCAATCGGGGGAGAGCGGCGAGATGATCGCGGTGCGGAGCGACGTCGCCGCGCTGGCGGAGCGGATCGACGGGTATCTCCGCGAGCTCGAGTCCATCGGCTGCGAGTTCAAGGGATTCGAGGCCGGACTGGTGGACTTCCGGTCGCTCCGCGAGGATCGCCCCATCTTTCTCTGCTGGCGACTCGGCGAGGCGCGGATCACCCACTGGCATGAGCTCGACGGGGGCTTTGCCGGCCGGCAGCCCGTAGACGACGCCGTCCTCTCGGAGATTCCATGACGCGCTTCTGGTTCTTCCTGCATTTCCTCGGATTCGTGATGTGGATCGGCGGCGGGCTCGCGACGATGCAGGCTGGATTGGCGGGGAAGGGGGAATCGCGGCTCGGGCTCGGGGCCATCGCCCGCTCGCAGGCGCGGATCCAGAAGATGGTGATCGCACCAGGCGCGCTGCTCACCGTCCTCTCCGGCCTCATCCTCACGATGCGCTTCATGGGCGCCATGACCACGGCGATCAGTCCCTGGCTCCTGGCCATGCAGGGAGCGGGTGTCGTCGGTGCCCTCATCAGCCTGATGGTCGCGCTGCCCACCGCGTCCCGCCTCGCACGCATCAATCCCGAAGGCGAATCAGGGCCCTACTTCGACGAGCTCCGCAAGCGGCTCAGGGTCGCGGGCTCGGTCGCGGGGCTCCTGGCGATCGTTGCGCTGCTGACGGGGGTCATCTACCGGCTGGGCGGGTGAGCTGGGCTCCTACGGCGCTCTGGCTCCCCCTACCGCTCGAGCGGAGTTTCGCGATCCCGTCGCGCACACCGCCCGCACCGGGCACTCCCCGCAGCGCGCCACTCTCGCCGTGCACACCACCGCTCCCAGCTCCATGATCCCCTGATTGAACGCCCACGCCGCGGCGCCCCGGCGGCGGGGGACGAGTCGCTCGGCGGTGGCCCAGAGCCGGCGATCTCCCCTGGCGCCGGCGGCGCGAGGGTGGAAGGCGCGCCGGAGGACGCGGGCGACGTTGGTGTCCACCGCCGCCGCCGGCCGCTCGAAGGCGAAGCTCGCGACGGCGCCCGCCGTATAGCGTCCGACGCCCGGGAGTGTGAGGAGCTCCTCCGGATCGTCGGGAATCACCCCGTCGCGCTCGTTGCTCACCACCTGCGCCAGCCGCTGGAGGTTGGCGGCGCGCCGGTAGTAGCCGAGCCCTTCCCACGCCTCGCGCACCTGGCCGGGGGGTGCGGCGGCGAGGGTGCCGAGGGTGGGGTATCGCTCGAGGAACCGGTGGTAATAGGCCTCGACCCGGGCCACCTGGGTCTGCTGCAGCATGACTTCGGACACGAGGATGTGGTAGGGATCGCGCGTCCGGCGCCAGGGGAGGTCCCGGCCGTGGCGGCGGAACCAGCGGAGGAGGCGGCGGCGGAACTCGCGCGCGTGCACGGGAGTGTCAAGACTGGACTTACGAGCCATGGTCCGACAAGATACACCCCAATGGCACGGGCGTCCCAAACCTTCGATATCCGGCAATCGGTCGGCCGCGGCGTGCTGGGCGCCGCGGCGCACATGGGACGCTACTCGTTCTTCGTGGCCGACGCCTTCCGGGGCCTCTCCGAGGTCCGGATCTGGTGGCCGAGGATGCTGACGGAGGCCTGGAACATCGGGGTGGGGAGCCTCCTCATCGTCGTCCTCATCTCCTCCTTTGCCGGAGCCGTAACGGCGCTGCAGACCGGATATCAGTTCACCGGCAGCATTCCCTACTACGTCGTCGGCACGCTCGTCGTCTCCTCGATCATCCTCGAGCTCGGACCCGTCCTCACCGCACTCATCCTGAGCGGCCGGATCGGGGCGCGCTATGCCGCCGAGCTCGGGACCATGCGGGTCACCGAGCAGATCGACGCGCTCGAGTCGCTCGGCCGCTCTCCCGCCTCGCACCTCGTCGTCCCGCGGGTGGTGGCGGGCTTCATCATGGTTCCGGCGCTCACGGTCCTCGCCAATCTCTCCGGCATTGCGGCCGGGTGGCTCTCGGTGAAGCAGGTGCTGCCGGTGACCGACGCCGATTTCATCTACGGCGCCCAGTACTACTACCGCCCCTTCGACGCCTACTACTCACTCATCAAGGCGTTCTTCTTCGCGGGGGCGATCACCACGATCTCCTGCTACATGGGGTTCAACACCCAGCAGGGCGCCGAGGGTGTCGGCAAGTCCACCACGACCGCCGTGGTCGCGAGCTCGGTGTTCATCCTCGTGCTCGATGTCGTGATCACCTTCATCCTCCTCAATCAATGATCCAGATGCGGGGGGTGGTGAAGCGGTTCGGCACCCAGGTGGTGCTCAACGGCGTGGACTTCGACGTCCAGGACGGCGAGACGGTGGCGCTCATGGGGCCGTCCGGCACCGGGAAGAGCGTGCTGCTCAAGCACATCATCGGCCTCATCCATCCGGACGCGGGGTCGATCATCGTCGACGGCAAGGACGTCGCCCGGCTCAAGCGGAAGGCGCTCGCCGAGTTCCGCCAGAGCATCGGCTACGTCTTCCAGAACGGCGCGCTCTTCGACTCGGACAACGTCTTCGAGAACGTGCGGCTCGGGATCGTGGACGAGAAGAAGTTCAAGGACATGGACTACGCGACGGAGCGGGTGACGCAGTGCATCCGGCTGGTGAACCTCCAGCCCGAGGTGGTGCTGCAGAAGTACCCCGCGGAGCTCTCCGGCGGCATGCGGAAGCGGGTGGGGATCGCCCGTGCGATCGCCGGCAACCCGAAGTACCTCCTCTACGACGAGCCCACGTCGGGACTCGACCCGGTGAACGCGGACATCATCGACGGGCTCGTCAAGCACCTCGACGAGGAGCTCGGCGTCACCAGCGTGATGGTCACCCATGACGTGCGCGGCGCCTTCCGCGTGGCGAACCGGCTCGCGCTCCTGAGCGAGGGGAAGATCGTCATGCAGGGAACGCCGAAGGACTTCCTCGAGTCGAAGAATCCCAAGGTCCAGGAATTCCTCGAGCGCGACTTCGACAATCCCTCTTTCGCGGCCTGAGCGATCATGGAACTCCGATTCGGACGGGAAGTGGTGGTCGGCACGATGGTGATCGTCGCCGTGGCCGTCTTCGTCTTCGGCACGATGTGGCTGAGCGGCCAGTCGTTCTCCGACGAGGGCCTGCTCCGGATCCGGTTCGCCGACGTCAGCGGGCTGAAGCGCGCGTCCCCGGTGCGGGTCTCGGGGGTGAACGTCGGGAAGGTCGAGCAGATCGAGTTCCGGGGGGTGGGAGACGTGATCGTCTCCGTGAGCGTGGGGGACCAGGTGGTGCCCCGCAAGGACGCCACGGCCACGATCGTGAGCGTGAGCCTGGTGGGCGATTACGCGGTGGATGTGCAGCCGGGGAGCGGCGCGCCGCTCGCGGGCGACACCATCGTGGGCGGGCGCGAGGTGGGGCTGGCCGAGCGGGCGTCGGGGATGACGGGCCGGGTCGATTCGATCCTGACCGGCATCCAGGCGATGACGAGCCCCGAGATGACCCGCCGGCTGGAGCAGACGATGGAGAACCTGCGGGGCACGCTTGCCGCCGCGCAGCAGACCATGGAACTGTACGGCAACGCGAACCGCGGCCCCTCGGCGGAGATCACCCGTACCATGGCGCAGTACCGGGTGCTCGGCGCACGACTCGATTCGACGCTCGCCAACCCGCAGCTGCAGTCGGCCCTCTCCCGCAGCGATTCGCTGGTGCAGAACCTGAGCGCCATGTCGCAGGCTTTCGCCGCCACCGGCCAGCGCCTCGACTCCCTGCTCGCCCGGATGAACGCGGGCGAAGGCACCCTCGGCAAGTTCGCCACCGACAGCACCCTCTACTGGAACATGACCCGCGCCATGGCGAGCTTCGACTCGCTGCTGGCGGAGATCAAGCGGAATCCGGGGAAGATTCCGATTCAGATAAGGATCTTCTAGGTCGGACGGTCGGACGGTCGGACAGTCGGACGGGTTGACGGCAAACGATACGGGTTGCGGCGCAACGGTTACGGTACCAGGTCATTTGCGCTGTACCATTCCGCATGATGCCCTTCGAGCGGCTCCGTACCTGGCACACAGCGCACGCATTTGCATTGGCGGTGAATGCCGCCGCTGACAAGTGGCCTCCGCGCGAGATGTTCGTGCTCACCGCGCAGGTCCGGCGCGCAGCGCTTTCGGTACCCACCAACATCAGTGAGGGAATTGCGAAGAGGGGGCCGAAGGAATTCCGCCGTTTCCTCGACATCGCAATTGGTTCGCTATCCGAGCTGACCTACCTCCTGATTTTCGCGCGCGACCGCGGATACCTTACCCAGTTGGAATGGCAGCAGCTCGATAACCAGCGATCAACGCTGGGACGCGAATTGTGGTCCACCTACAAGGGCGTGGCACGAAAGGCGGACGCCTCATAGCTTCGCCCCGTCCGACCGTCCGACCGTCCGACCGTCCGACCGTCCGACCGTCCGACCGTCCGACCGTCCGACCGTCCGACCGTCCGACCGTCCGACCGTCCGACCGTCCGACCGTCCGACCGTCCGACCGTC
>DASTYH010000119.1:0-16102 GCA_035765075.1 Gemmatimonadales bacterium | reverse complement strand
TGGAAGGTGATCTCACCTGCGGCCTGACCACCGGAGGCGCCGCGGTCTGTTCAAGCGACTGGCTGGCCACGCCGTTCCTGCCGGCAGGCTCCCGTCCCTCCGTCACGGTGGATGCCGGACCGGAGAGTGGCTTCGGGGGAGCCGGGAGCATCTGCCTCCGCACGAGCGGCGGTGCCGCCTTCTGCTCCGGCAGTCTCTTCAGCGGGGGAGGAGGATTCGAGGCGCAGCGGGTGCCGCAGCTCGAGTAGGCGGGACGACCCGGCACCCAAATCGAATGGGCCCGCTCGGCGGGCCCATTCTCATTTGGTGTACTCGTCGAGCTGATCGAAGCCGATGAGCACCTCCCTCGGCTTGCTCCCGTCCGGCGGGCCGAGGATTCCGGCAAAGTGCAGCTGGTCGATGACGCGGGCCGCGCGGCCGTAGCCGATCCGGAGCCGACGCTGGAGGAGCGACGTCGAGCCCCCCTGGTTCTGGATGCACGCCTCCGCCGCCTCGCGGAAGAGCGAGTCGCGCTCCCCCTCTTCCGCCCCTCCCTCGCCGCTCCCCTCCGCCTCCTGCGCCCGCACCATTGCCAGGATGTCCGTCTCCTCCGGCTCCGCGGCCTGCGCGGCTGCCCGCCGGAGCTCGCGTCGCGTTCCGTACCACTCCATCAGGCGCTCGGTCTCCTCGGTGGCGATGAACGCGCCCTGGATGCGGAGCGGCTCGCTCTTGCCCGGCGGAAGGAAGAGCATGTCGCCATTGCCGAGGAGCGCTTCGGCGCCGTTCTGGTCGAGGATGGTGCGGCTGTCCACCTTCGACGCCACCCGGAAGGCGATCCGGCTCGGGAAGTTGGCCTTGATGAGGCCGGTGATGACGTTCACGCTCGGCCGCTGCGTGGCGAGAATCAGGTGAATGCCGATGGCGCGCGACTTCTGGGCGAGCATCGCGAGCGGCGTCTCCACCTCTCCCTGCGCGGTCATCATGAGGTCCGCCAGCTCGTCGATGATCATCACGATGTACGGCAACGGCCCTTCGCCGTACACCTCGCTCTGCTCCGGCTCGGGCGGCGTGTCGGGCGCCTCGTTGCTGATGCTGGTGAGGGTGGGACGCGCATGCGGCGGATTCCGGAGCGGCTTCCCTTCCCCGACCTTCCGGTTGAAGTCGGCGAGGTTGCGGGCGCCGTTCACGTTGAGCAGCTCGTAGCGTCGGTTCATTTCGAAGACCGCCCACTTGAGCACCGCCGCCGCGTCGCCGGTGTTCGTCACCACCTTGTGCCGGAGGTGCGGCAGCGCGTTGTACACCGAGAGCTCGACCATCTTCGGGTCCACCATGAGGAGCCGGAGCTCCTTCGGCGTATAGCGGTAGATGAGGCTCGTGATGATCGTGTTGATCGCCACCGATTTCCCGGAGCCGGTGGCGCCGGCGATCAGGAGGTGCGGCATCTTGGTCAGGTCCGCCACGACCGGCTTCCCCTCGAGGTCGCGGCCGAGCGCGATCGGAAGCACCGATCGCCCCCGCTCCCATTCCCCGGTCTCGAAGAGCTCGCGGAGGGTCACCATCCGCGCCGTGGGATTCGGGACTTCCACGCCGACGGCGCCCTTCCCCGGAATCGGGGCCACCCGGATGGACGGTGCCCGCATGGTGATCGCGAGGTCGTCGGCGAGCGCCATGATCCGCCCCGCCTTCACGCCGGGCGCAGGGACCACCTCGAACTGGGTCACCACGGGACCCGTCGTCCGGCCCGAGATGGAGCCCTCGACCTTGAACGTCCGGAGGGTATCGAGCAGCGACTGCCCGAGCCGGTCGAGCTGGGCCTCCCCTGCGTCGGCGTCCTGCAGCGGCGGCGGATCGAGCAGCTCGACCGGGGGAAGCGCGCGCTCGTCGTCCGCCGCCGCGGCCAGGGCGGCGGCGGATGGGGCGGCCTTCCTCGCCTTCGGCTCCTTCTCCTTCTTCCCCTTCGGGGGCGGCGCAGGCTCCACCACCTCCTCCGGCTCCGCCTCGTTCTCCGCGGTGGCGGAGAGAATTGCGCGCCGGGGCCGCTTCCGCCGTTCGTCCGGGGCGGGCTCGGTCACGGAAGCGCCTTCCGGCTGGCGCTCGAGGCGCTGCAGCGGATGCCAGGCGAAGGTGATGAGCGTGAGTGCCGAGAGGGCGAGGAAGCCGAGGAGGAGCGCACCCGCGACGCCGATCCACTCCCGGAGGAGGATGGCGAAGAAGCCGGGGAGAAGCCCGGTGGCCTGGGCGGCGAGGATCCGGTCGGGGAAGGCAGGGTCGAGGTCGGCCTGCGTCACGCCGGTGGCGACGCCGATGATGTACGGGACGAGGAGGCAGAGCCCGCCGAAGAGAAGCCCGGCGCGCTTCATGTCGAGGCGCGGTATCCGGTCGAATCCGGCGAGGGCGAGCCCCGCGCCGAGGAGGGGCAGTCCGAGCGCGCCGGCACCGAGCACCTGCCAGAGCGCGCGGCCGAGCCAGTCCCCGACCGGCCCGGTGAACGAGACCGGGAGGAGGGTGAGGCCGACGAAGCAGCCGATGACGAGGGCGCTGATCGCGCCGAGACGGCGACGGGAGCTCATGCGGTGGCGAGCGAAGCGGCGGTGAGCCGCCGGTCGTTGAGGCTCGGGAGCACGGGATACGCGTTGGTGCGAGCGGCCTCTTCCAGGTCCGCGGCAAAGCCGTGCGCCACGAGCATGCGGCCGGCGGCGGATTCTCCGAAGACGCGGAGCCAGGCATCGCCGTAGGCGTTGACGAGGGCGACACTCGCGCGTGCCGCGTCCCCCAGCTCGCAACCTGAAGGGCCGTCGGAGAGCATGTCGACGATGAGCCGGCCGGCGCAATAGGCGTCATCGAGGCTGAAGTCGCCCTCGCGCCCGGCGCAGAGGAGGAGCACCGACCCCCCTTCGGCGAGCGCCTCCCGGCCCCGCTCCGCGGCCATCGCGAGATTCACCGCCGCGGCCACGTGGACCGCGCGCGCGTGCTGCGCCGCCAGGAGGGCGCCCGTGCCGTTCGTCGTGCTCTGCACGATCACCCGGCCCGCCACCACCGCCGGCGTCATTTCGAGGGGGCTGTTCCCGAGGTCGAACCCGGGCATCCGCACGCACCCCCGCTCACCGGCGAGCAGCACCTCGTCGTGCCCGATGGACTGCGCGAGCCGGGCCGCCTCGTCGCCGCTCGCGGCGGGGATGACCGAGCGGGCGCCGTGCGCGAGCGCGGCGCAGATCGTGGTCGTGGCGCGGAGCACGTCGATCACGAACACCGTTCGCCCCGCCACCTCGGCGGGACCGAGCGTGTGGGGCGCGAATGCGACGTCGAGGTTCATGCCGGTGGCTTGAGGAGCTGCGGCTCGCGCTCGAGGAAGCGGGTGTCTACCTCGCCCGCCGCGAAGTCGGGATGCCGGATCACGCGCGCGAGGAAGGGGATCGTCGTCGTGACACCTTCGACGATGAAGCTGTCGAGGGCCTGGCCCATGCGGGTAAGGGCTTCGGCGCGGTCGTTGCCGTGCACGATCACCTTGGCGATCAGCGAATCGTAGTATGGCGGCACCGCGTACCCCGCATACACATGGCTGTCCACCCGGACCCCCGGTCCGCCCGGCGGATGGTACGCGGTGATGAGTCCGGGGGATGGCTGGAAGTTCCGGTACGGGTCCTCGGCATTGATGCGACACTCGATCGCGTGTCCCCGGAGACGGCGACCATCCCCCTGGAAGCTGATCGGCTCCCCCGCCGCCACGCGGATCTGCTCCTTCACCAGGTCGAAGCTCGTGACCATCTCGGTCACCGGGTGCTCCACCTGGATGCGCGTGTTCATTTCCATGAAATAGAAGCTGCCGTCGGTATCGAGGAGGAACTCGAGCGTTCCCGCGCCGACGTACCCGATGTTGCTCGCCAGCGCCACCGCGGCATCACCCATGCGGGCGCGGAGATCGGGCGTGAGCGCGGGGCTCGGGCTCTCCTCGATGAGCTTCTGGTGGCGCCGCTGGACCGAGCAGTCCCGCTCGCCCATGTGCACCACCTTCCCGAAGCGGTCCCCCATGACCTGGATCTCGACGTGCCGCGGGTGCTCCAGGTACTTCTCGACGTAGACCGCACCGTTGCCGAAGGCGCTGAGGGCCTCGTTCTGGGCGAGGGTGAAGAGCTGCGCGAACTGGTCGGCCCGCTGGCAGATCCGCATCCCCTTCCCGCCGCCGCCGGCGGTGGCCTTGATGATGACCGGAAACCCGATCGACTCGGCAAAGGCGAGCGCCTCGTCCACGTCCTCGATCGTTCCCGGCGATCCCGGCACCGTCGGGACGCCCGCCTCGGTGGCGAGACGCCGCGCCGTCGCCTTGTCCCCCATGGCGCGGATCTGCTCCCCCGTGGGGCCGATGAAGGCGATGTTGGACGCCGCGCAGGTCTCGGCGAACTCGGCGTTCTCCGCCAGGAAGCCGTAGCCCGGATGGATCGCGTCGGCGCCGGTGATCTCGGCGGCCGCGATCAGGTGGGGGATCTTCAGGTAGGAGAGCCGGCTCGGCGGCGGTCCGATGCAGACGTCGTCATCGGCGAAGCGGACGTGCAGCGACTCGCGGTCCGCCTCGCTGTAGACGGCCACCGTCTCCACGCCGAGCTCCCGGCAGGCGCGGATCACCCGCAGGGCGATTTCCCCGCGGTTGGCGATGAGCACCTTCTTAAACATGCCGCGCCCGGGACTCAGCCGGCATCAGCGGGACTTGTCCCCCGCGGGGCCTCCGGCGCCGGTGATCTCCGTGAAGGTCCGGTCGGAGGCGGAGTCGATGCCGGAGACGCGCAGCGCAAACTCGCTCGGGTTGCTCGAATAGAAGAGCGCGCTCTCGTACGAGATCGCCCCCTCCTTGTACCACTTCATGAGCGACTGGTCGAACGACTGCATCCCGTAGGAGACCGTCCCCTCGGCGATGAGGTCCGGGATGTTGAGCGCCTTCTCGATGTCGCGGATGTTGTCGGCCACCGCCGCGGTGTTGATCAGGATCTCCGCCGCCGGCACCCGCCCGCGCGAGTCCGACCGCGGGACGAGGCGCAGGGAAACGACCGCCTGGAGCGCCGTGGAGAGCAGCGCCCGGATCTCCTGGTGCTGGTGCGGCGGGTAGAACGAAATGACGCGGTTGATCGTCTGCGTGGCGTCGGTGGTGTGGAGGGTGGAGAAGACCAGGTGGCCCGTGTCCGCGGCCTTGAGCGCGGTATCCAGCGTTTCCATGTCGCGGATTTCGCCGACGAGGATGATGTCGGGATCCTGCCGGAGCACGTGCCGGAGCGCGGAGGCGAACGACAGCGTATCGGTGCCGACCTCGCGCTGCGAGATGTTGGCGAGGTTGTCGCGATGGAGGAACTCGATGGGATCCTCGATCGTGATGACGTTGGCGCGCCGGTGCTGGTTGATGTGATTGATCAGCGCGGCGAGCGCGGTGCTCTTCCCCGAGCCGGTGATGCCGGTGACGAGCACCAGGCCACGGGGACGGAGCGCGATCTCCTCCAGCACCGGCGGGAGGTGCAGCTCGCGGATGGTCTTGACCTCGTAGGGAATGGCGCGGAAGGCGAAGGCCAGCGTGCCCCGCTGCTGGTAGATGTTGGTCCGGAAGCGGCCGACGCCCGGCACGCCGATCGCGAAGTCGGCCTCCTTCCGCTCGGCGAACTCCTTGACCTGCCGCGGCGTCATGATCTGCTCGGCCAGGAGCTTGAGATCCTCCGGCTTGAGCGGGGCGGTCTCCAGCGATACCAGCTCGCCGTTCAGCCGGACCGTGGGCGCGCGCCCCACCTTGAGGAGCAGGTCGGAACCGTTGCGCTGCACCATCTGCGAGATGGCCTGCTTGAAGTTGAACGGGGGTGCCGCCGCGGGGGTGTCAGCCATTGGGATCGACCCTGAAGAGGACCTGACCGAACTCCACCGGCTGCGCGTCTTCCACGCAGATCTCCCGGATGGCGCCGCTGAACTCCGACTCGATCTCGTTCATGATCTTCATCGCCTCGATGATGCAGACGGTCTGCCCCGCGCTCACGCGCGCACCCGCGCGGGCGTACGGTTCCGCACCAGGTTCGGGGGCGGAGTAGAACGTCCCCACCATCGGCGAGCGGATCTCCTTGAGGTGCGAGACCGGCGCCGGCGGCGCTTCGGCGGGTGCGAGCGGCGCGGCCACCGGCGCGGGCGCGGGCGCATACGCCGGGGGATGCGCCATCGGCGGCGGCGCGTCCTGCACCGTGCGGGTCACGACGATGCCGGTGCCGAAGAACCCCTTCACCTCGATGGAGCCGATCTCCGGCGAGTCCCGGAGGAGGTCGGTGAGGCGCTTCACGTCCTTCAGCTCGATCGACTTGATGCCGGGCATCCGCGCGAGGAGCTCGGCGAGCTGTCCCATTTCGTCAGGCGTCATACGCGCGTCAGGTACTTGTCTTCGCGGCGGTCGACCCGGATCACCTGGCCCTCCTCGATGAAGAGCGGCACCTGCACCGTCGCGCCCGTTTCCAGCTGCGCCGGCTTGGTGCCGCCAGTAGCGGTATCTCCCCGGGTTCCCGGGTCGGTCCTGGTGACCGTCAGCTCCACGAACACCGGCAGCTCGACGAGGATGACCTTCCCGTCGTGCACCAGTCCCTCGCACTCCATTCCCTCCTTGAGATACCGCAGCTGCTCCGCGCCGATGACATCGTCGTTCAGCATGATGTCGTCGTACGTCTGCAGGTCCATGAAGTGGTAGAAGTGCCCGTCCCGGTACGAAAACTGGATGGGACGCCGCTCGAGCCGGACGTCGGTGACCCGCTCGCCGGCGTTGTACGTCCGGTCGATGACCGCGCCCGTGAGGATGTTCTTGAGCTTGGTGCGGACGAACGCCCCGCCCTTGCCCGGCTTCACGTGCTGGAAGTAGACGATCTGATACAGGGTGCCATCGATATCCAGCACCAGGCCGTTCCTGAAATCGGCGGTGTTCGCCACGGGCGCTCCTACGACAGTTCGATCAGTTCGGTTCGATTATCGGACAGACAGCGGGGGCCGTCCGCGCCCAGATAGACATCGTCCTCGAGCCGGACGCCCCCCCAGCCCGGAAGATAGATACCCGGCTCGATGGTGACCACCGCATGGAGCGGGAGGGGCGCCTCGGCCGTCGGCGCGAGCCGCGGGGCCTCATGCACCTCGAGTCCCAGGCCGTGGCCGAGCGAATGCCCGAACGACTCGCCGTACCCCGCCGCCGCGATTGCGTCCCGCGCCAGGGCATCGGCGTCGCGACCGCTCATCCCGGCGGCCACGTGCGCGATGGCGCGCGCCTGGGCGCGCCGGACGACGTCGTACACCTCCCGCTGGCGGTCGTCCGCCGCGCCGACCACCACGGTGCGGGTGAGGTCCGCACAGTACCCGTCGAGCTGCGCGCCGAAGTCCATCAGGAGCCACTCCCCGCGACCGATGCTTCGCGTCGTGGTCCGGGCATGCGGAAGCGCCGAGCGCGGCCCGGACGCAACGATCGTCTGGAACGGGTGCCACTCGCTGCCCCGACGCCGGAGGGCGCCCTCCAGCCGCGCGGCCACGAGCAGCTCGCTGTCGCCCGCACGGACGCCGGGAAGCACCTCGGCGAGCGCGTCCTGCGCGAGCGTTGCCGCCGCGTGGATCGCGGCCACCTCCTGCGGTGATTTCACCGCGCGCAGGCGCTCGACGACCTCGGACGTCGGTACGAGCGTGAAGCGGCCCAAGGCGCGGAGGCGCTCGGCGTCGCGCAGCGTGAGGTAGCCGGCCTCGACGCCGAGGGCCGAGGGAGCCGCGGCGGCGAGGCTCCGCCCCAGGCGATTCCAGATGTTCGCCGGGTCGATCTCGACGCCGGCGACATTGCCCACCTCCATCGGCGCCTGCGCGGCGTACCGGAAATCGGTCACGAGCACGGCGCTCGCCGGCAGGATGAGGAGGAGGCCCGCGCTCCCGGTGAAGCCCGTCAGGTACCGGATGTTCGGCAGGTGGGTCACGAGCAGGGCGTCGAGCCCATCCCGCGCCATCACTTCCCGCACCGCCTCCTGCCGCTCGTCGCGCCGGTCAGCGCTCACGCAGCCGCTCCACCAGAGCCTCGAGGGCGAGCCCGTAGCCGCGCGCGCCGAATCCCGTCACGACACCTTCGGCGAGGTCGGCGAGCAGCGAGTGCCGCCGCGCCTCCTCCCGTGCGAAGATGTTCGAGAGATGCACCTCGACGAACGGGATCCGGACGGCGAGGAGCGCATCCCGGAGCGCAAGGCTCGTATGGGTGAGCGCCGCGGCGTTGATCAACGCGCCGGCGGCGCGCCCGGCGAGGCCCTGCACCGCCTCCACGAGCTGGCCTTCGTGATTCGACTGGACCCACTCGACCTCGACGCCGAGGCGCTCGCCCCGGGCACGAACGTCGGCCTCGATCTCCCCGAGCGTCAGCGTGCCGTAGAGCTCCGGCTCGCGGGTGCCGAGGAGATTGAGGTTCGGGCCGTTGAGAACGGCGATGAGCATTCAGCGCTTGAGGTTCTGCAGCCAGGCCTGGAACTGGTCCAGATCGTCGTCCTCGCGGGACGCCGCGCGCGCACGGGGCGCGCCCCCGGTCTCGGCGCCGCCGAAGAAGGCGTCGAAGGAGATCCCTTCATCGGCTGGCGGCGCGGGTGCGGCCGGCGGCACCGGCGATCCCTCTTCACCGAAGACCGCGCTGAGGGAGAGATGATCGGAGGCGGGCCGGGTCGGCGCCGCCACCCCCGACTCGATCGCCGGCGCCTCGTCGGCGAGCGGCCGCGCAGGCTCGGCGCCTTCCCCCCAGGCGGCAGGCGCATCGGCGGGCCGCGCCGCGAGGATGCCGGCGAGGAGCGACGCCACGGAGCGGGCGGGATCGGCCGCCGCGTATTCGACGCGGGCGGGCGGCGGCGGCTCCTCCGCCGCAAGCTCGGTCTCGAGCTCGTCCACCCGTTCCCGGAGGCGGAGATCGGAGCGGTTGCGGTGATAGAGCTCGCGATACACTCTCAGCGCTTCCGCCCGATGTCCCTGCCGCAGGAAGAGCTCGGCCATCGATTCCGTGACGATCAGGTCGGCGTCGATCGACTCATTCTCCGGCGCATCCAGATCGGAGTACTCCTCGACCGCCTCGGTTGCCATGGCCCCCGCCGAGACCCGACGGTCATCGCCCACGACCGGCTCCTCCTCCGGCTCGGCCGCGCCGATATCGGCAAAGGCGGGTTCCGGCTCCGGTTCGGCGTCTTCCGGCTCCACGTCCTGCCCGGCTTCGGCGCTCCCCGCCGCAGCGAGGTCCGGAAGCGCTTCCTCCACGCCGTATTCCGCGGCGAGCGGGTCGATGAAGGGCATCGCCTGGGCGTCGGCGGCTCCGGCATCGGCGGCGAGCTCGTCGGCGGCGCTCGGAAGCTGATACTCGGCGCCGCCCGCGGCTCCGATCGAGCTCGCCCAGTCGTCGCTCGCGCTCGCAATCTGGAACTCGCTCGACTCCGACACCTCGAGATGGATCTCCTCGTGCACCTCGAGCTCCGCAACCGGAAGTTCGTCGTCCAGCGCCTCCGGCTCTCCGACGTCGGCGGGCGTCCAGTCGTCCGCGAGCGATTCGGCGGCCAGCGAGGCCGAGCCCGGGGCGAGATCGTCGAGCGGTCGGACCTCGGCGCTGTACTCGGGAAAATCCTGGCCGACGAGGCCGGGCATTGCCGGTCCCGCCGCCGTCTCGCTCGAGATTGCCGGGGGGGCTTCGACGACGAGATCGGGGAGCTGTTCCACCTCGCGCTCGAGCCGGAGATTGTCCTCGACTTCGAGCAGCACGTCGTCCCCCGACGGGGCGGCCGCGATCGCAGCGTCCTCGCGCAGATCCACCTCGATCGGGGCCGGCTCGGCCGCTGCGGTTCCGGTTTCCTCCAGAACAGGCTCGGTGACCGGCCCCGCAGCCGCCGTGGCGGCCGACGCCGCCTCCGCACCGGCCGCCGCGCGCGCCTCCTCCAGCCGGGCGAGCTGGATCCGGGCCTCGTCGTTGTTCCGGTCGACCGCGAGAAGGGCGTTGAGTCGCCGCCCCGCCTCGTCGAAGCGGCCGTGGCGCTCGGCGATGTCCGCCAGCGCCTTGAGGGCGATCACGTTCTCGTCGTCGAGCTCCAGCACGCGGACGAACGCCGCCTCCGCCTTCGTCTCGTCACCGAGATCGAGATGGCAGCGCCCCAGCACGATGCTGGCGGGGATGTAATCGGGGTGCCGGCCGAGCCCTTCGGCGAGGATCTCGAGCGCGCGCGGCACGTCCCGCATCTTGCGGTACGCTTCGGCGAGCGGGGCGAAGGTGAGACCCTGGGGGTTCTCGCGCCAACGGCTTTCGAGCTTCGCGATCTCGCTGCTGGACATCCGGTTCCCGGTGTGGTGGTCTGGAAGGCGGCGAAACGGGGCCGTAAGTCGTTGTGGGACTTACCCGAACGTTAGCGATCCGAAGCGCGGGTGTCAACACTCCCGCGACCCTCGCCGCTTCACTTTTCCCGTTGTGGCGCTTAAGCTTATGGCTCTTTTCACCCCTCGTTTCGGAGTGCCGGGCCAGCGCTATGATTCAACTGTTCCGCAGCAAGGTCGCCAAGCAGATCACCGTGGTGTTCTTCGCCCTCCTGATGGTCGTCTTCCTGCTCACGAGCGTCGACCTCGGAGCGCTGGGCGGCGCCGGCACGGTCGGGACGATCAACGGCGCCAAGGTGGATGCCAGGACCTACGAGACCATCGTCCAGCAGCAGACCGAAGCGGCCCAGCGGCAGTCTGCCACCGCCCTCTCGCTCGAAGACCTCCAGTCGGTGCGCGACCGGGTCTGGGAGCAGCTGATCCAGCAGCGGGTGCTCGAGGCGGAGTACGAGCGCTACGGGATCGAGGCGAGCGACGAAGAGGTGGTGCAGCTCCTGCGCACCAATCCACCTCAGCAGCTGATCGGCGCGCCCGAGTTCCAGACCGACAGCCAGTTCGATCTCGCCAAGTACCAGCGGTGGCTCACTTCGCCGGGCTCCGGTCCCTACGTCGAGGCGCTCGGCGCCGAGATGCGGGAGCAGGTGCTCCGGAGCAAGCTCCTCACGCTGGTCACGGCGGACATCTATCTCTCCGATGCCGCGCTCTGGCAGCAGTACCGGGACCGGAACGAGCAGGTGCGCATCGAGCTGACCGCCATCATCCCGCGGAACATCGTCCCCGACAGCTTGGCGCCGGTGACGAACGAAGAGGTCGAGGCGTACTTCCGCGAGCACCGCGACGAGTTCAAGCGGAGCCGCACCGCGTACGTGAGCGGCATCGCGATTCCCCGCCAGGTGACGGCGGCCGATACGGCGGCGGCGCTCGAGCGGGTCCGGGCCATCCGGCAGGAGATCGTCGACGGCGCCCCGTTCGCCGAGATCGCCGCGCGTGAATCGGCCGACCCCGTGTCCGGACCCCGCGGTGGCGATCTCGGCGAGTGGACGCGCGGGCAGTTCGATCCCGCGTTCGACAGCGTCGCCTTCCGCATTCCGCTCAACACCCTGTCCGAGCCGGTGCTCAGCTCGTTCGGCTACCACCTGATCGAGGTCACGAGCCGGCGCGGCGACACGGCGGCGGCACGGCACATTCTCGTCCCCGTCGAGGTGAGCGGCGAAAACCGCGATCGTCTGGAGGCGCGGGTGGACACGCTCGATCGCCTTGCAGCCGGCCAGGCCGACCCGGCGGCGCTCGATTCGGTGGCGCGCATGCTCGGTCTCCGGGTGAGCCCTGCGCTCCCGATTCAGCAGGGGAGCCGGGCGCAGCTCGGCAACCAGGTGATTCCCGACGTCGGGGTCTGGGCCTTCCAGGCGCGGCCGGGAGAAGTGGGCGAGGTGATCGAGACGCCGGATGCCTTCTATCTCTTCCGGCTCGACAGCCTTTCCGACGAGTCGGAGCCGACGCTCGCCAGCGTGCGGCCGTCGGTGGAGCTGGCGGCGCGCGACGCGAAGCGGCGCGAGGTCGCCCGGGCCATCGCCGCAGATTTTCTCAAGCGTGTCGGTGAAGGGAGCAGCGCGGAGCAGGCGGCGCGGGCGCTGGGTCTCGCGCATCGGGAGTTCGGCCCCTTTCCGCGGATCTCGCCCCCGCTCGACACCCCGGAGCTCGTCGGCACCGCATTCGGGCTCGATGCAGGCGAGCGAAGCGGCGTGATCGAGACCGACCAGGGTCTGTACGTGATCCGGACGATCGAGCGGATTCCCGCCGACTCCGCCGCGTTCGTCAGGGAGCTGGAGACCTTCCGCGCGGACGCGATCCGCCAGACCCGGCAGGCGCGCGTTCGCAACTATCTCGCGGCGCTTCGTGCGGGGGCGGAAGTCGAGGACAAGCGGGTGGAGGCGATCCAGCGCGCGGCGGAGCTCCAGGAGGCGCAGCAGGCGCTCTGAGCCGCGCGGGCGGGCACAGCAAGGGCGGGCGCTCGGAAGAGCGCCCGCCCTTTTCCTGTCCACGACCCGAGCGCTACTGCGAAAGCCGCTTCGGCTCGCCGCCCTGCGTGGGCGTGGTCGGGGGTGCGTCCATCTGGCGCGGGGGAAGCGTGGTCCGCTGCCGGTCGTCTCCCATGATCGCGTCCGACGTGTCGGTGAGGCTCCGCTTGAACTCGCGGATCCCCTTCCCGATCGACGAGCCGACCTCCGGCAGCCGCTTGGCCCCGAAGACGAGGAGCACCACGACCATGATCAGGAGAATTTCCCAGACACCGAGATTGCCGAACACGGGGACCTCCTAGAAGAGCGACCGGGCGATCAGGTACGCCACCAGCACGCCGACGAGGCTCAGCAGGGAGACGTGCAACCCGATCGGGCCCAGCGTGAAGTTTAGCACGAGGAGGTCGGCCGAGACAGGTCCGAAGGTCGGGGTCCAGGCGCTGGTGAAGAATGCCTTCGGCGGTCCTTCGGGCAGCCACCGCGCGAGAAACGCCGTCAGGAACCCGCCGGTGATGAAGCCCGCGACGAGAACCCCGAGGTAGAACCTGGGTCGGTGGGGACCGCTCGCCATCAGCTCCTCCGCTCAAGGACGTAGGTGATGCTGGCCCGGAGACTCTCGCGGGCCGGCGACGGCGGAAGGCGGTCGAGCGCGCTCTCGGCGAGCTCGGCGAAGCGCTGGGCTCGCGCCCGCGCGTACTCGAGGCCGCCCGCCTCGGTCACGAGCGCGACGACTCGCGCGACCTGAGCCGGGTCCGGCTCCTCCGTCCGCATGAGCTGCGTGACTTCCCGGCGGCCGGCCTCGCTCAGACGCGGCAGCGCCGCGATGAGCGGGAGAGTCACCTTGTGCTCCCTGAGATCGAGGCCCGACGGCTTCCCCGTCACCGCCTCGTCTTCGGTGTAATCGAGAAGGTCGTCCACGATCTGGAACGCCATGCCGAGCGCATCCCCGAAGCCCGCCAGCGCGGCGCGATGCTCGGCTGCCGCTCCGAGCGCCCCCACCTCGCATGCCCCGGAGAGGAGGGAGGCCGTCTTGGACCGGATCAGCAGGTCGTATGCTTCCTCGTCGAACGAGAGCCGGTCGTGCGAGAGCAGCTGCCGCATCTCGCCGATCGTCATGTCGTTGGTCACCCGGCCGATGATCCGGAGCGGCTCGAGATCGTCGAGCCGGACCAGCTCCACCACGGCGCGCGAGTACAGGTAGTCTCCCATGATCACGGAGACCTGGTGACTGAAGAGCGAATTGACCGTGGGGAGGCCGCGGCGGAGCACCGAGTGGTCCACCGAATCGTCGTGCACGAGGGTCGCGAGGTGGATCAGCTCGATCACCGCGCCCAGCGTCTCCGAGCGGCGATCGGGGCCGCCGGTGGCCTCGTCGGCAAAGAGCAGGAGCGTGGGCCGGAAGAGCTTCCCCTGCATCCGGAAGAGGTGCGCGTTCACCTCGGTAATGAGCCCGAAATCCGCGGCGACGATCCGGCGGAGCTCCTCCTGCACCGCGTCGAGGCGGGGCCGCAGCGGCTCCTGAAGTCCGGCGAGCGAGACCGGCGTGGTCGACTCGGAGCGCATCAGCCGGAGGTCCCGAGCCGCTGGATCCGGTCGTTCAGGTCCATGAAGCGGATGTCGACGGCAAGGGCACGCTCGTAGCTCGAGCGCGCATCGCGCGCCTTGCCCTGGGATTCGCAGGCGCGGCCGAGCCAGTAGAGGAGTCCGATCTTCTCGTCGTCTCCGCCCGGCAGCGCATCCACCGCGCGGCGCAGGATCGTCTCCGCGATGGCGAACTGTCCCTTCTCCACGAAGGTCACGCCGAGCGCCTCGGACGTACGGAGCCGCCCATTCGGCGCGCGGAGTGCCTTCTGGAACTCCGCGATCGCCTCGTCCAGGAGGCCCATCTCCTTGAAGGCGACGCCGAGGTCGTAGTGGGCCTCGTAGTCCTCGGTGCCGAGGTTCGCCTCGATGCCCTTCTTGAACTGCTCGAGGGTTTCCTGGAAGTCCTTCTGCTCGTCCCCGGTGGGCCGTTCGGTCTCGACCTTCATGCGCGTGTCCCGCGGTCCCTCCTCCTCGAGCACCATCGAGCCGAGATCGATGAAGTCGTCCAGCTGCGAGCGGCGGGGCGGAGGCGGCGAAGCCGGTTCGGCGGGAGGCGCCGCCCGGGACGCGGCCGGCGCGATTTCAACGGAGGGGGACATCACTGCCGGCACGACCGGCGGGACAGTCGGAGCGCGTGACTCCACGTCGGGCGCCTCGATCGCGACGTCGGGCGCCGGCTCGAGCCACGCCATGGCGTCACGCGCGCGGGCGTTGTCGGGATCGTGCTCCAGGATCCGGCCGTAGACCGCCAGCGCCTTGTCCGCCGCGCCGGCACGCACCAGGGCGTCGGCGAGGTCCAGGTAGGCGCCGAGCAACCGGTGCCGATCCCCGCTCCGGTACGCCAGCTCCACGCGCTTCTGCTGGTACTTGATGACGTCCGGCTCGAGGCGCAGCAGCGCATCCACGACGTCCATGGCCGAGTCCCACGAGCCCGCGGACTCGTAGCCGGCCATCGCGAGCGCATACTCCTCGACCGCGCGACTCGGGTCTCCCTCGCCCACCAGCACGTCGGCCAGCGCGCGGTGCAGCGCGGGGTTCTCCGGATCGTCGAGGATCCGTTCCTCGAGCTCGCCCGAGGTGACCTGCTCCCCGGCAGCGGACTCCAGCGCCATGTCCGCGGGGGGAAAGGCCTCGATCTCTTCCGCGGCGCCGAAGGCGGGGCCCGCCGTCTCGATGAAGTCGAGGTCGCCCCCGATCTTCGACTCCAGCTCGATGGACTCTCCGACGTCGAATTCGTCCACGAACCGCCCCGATTCGAGCGAGGGTCCCGGCGCTTCGATCGAGCGCTCGAGGTCGCTGTCCGGCAGGAGGTCGAATCCGCTCGGGACGCCCTCCTCGAGGGAGGGCGCCGCCTCGTCGAACGTCGGGTCGAGGTCGAGTGAGACGCCGGCGGAGGCGTCGAGAACGAGATCGTCCTCGAAGTTCCGCTCGACGTCGAATCCGGGGGTGGCGGTGAGGTCGAGCCCGTCGTCGGGGAGCGCCTCGGTCAGGTCGGACGCGCCATCGAGCACGAGGCCGTCGAGATCGGTCGCGCGCTCCACCACCCGATCCGGGTTGGCATCCTCGAAGCTCCCCGGCACGAGGTCGGCGAGCATCGGCGCCTCCGCCGACTCCGGAGGGGGCGCAAAGGTGTCGAGTCCCTCGACGGGCGCCGCTTCGGCCGGCGCCGGCGGCGCCGGCTCCACCGTGGTCTCGAGTCCCGCCACCGGCTCCGGCGCCGGCGTCCGCCCGCGGGACGGCGTCTCGAGTCCCGTCTCGATGAAGATGAGGTCGCCACCGCTCCTGGGCTCGCGCTCGGCCGCGGGAGGCGCGCCTCCCGCCGGCGCAGCGCCGGCGCTCTGCATCCGCTCGCGGGTCATGCGCGCCCCGTCCCGATCTCCCCGCGTCTCCAGCTCGGCGGCCATGCGCTCGAGCTGCTCCTGCGCATCGCCCCCCCGCGAGGCCGCGCGCAGCAGCTCGACGAGCATGAACCGCAGCTCCTGGTTGCCGGCGTGCTGATCGGCAAACCGCTTCACCTGCTGGAACGCCTCCTCGAGCTTGCCGAGCGTGTTCATCCGCTCGAGGTATTCGATGAGGTTCCGCTTCGATTCGGAAACGACGTTCTTCCGGGCGTGGAGATGGGCGAGCCGCAGGTAGGTCTGGACCCGCCCGGGGTTGACCCGGAGAAT
>DASTYH010000118.1:0-6577 GCA_035765075.1 Gemmatimonadales bacterium | reverse complement strand
GATCGCGTCGAGGCGGGGACGCTCCTCGCGCGCGTCGGCCACACCGGCCGCGCCACCAACGACCACCTGCACCTCGAGGTCCACGCCACCCCCGCCGATTCGGTGCAGCTGGTGGTGGACTCCCTCCAGCGGTTCCCGCCGTACTCGACCAATCCCGAACTCTGGATCGAGCCGGCGCGCGGCATGGGGATCGTGGCGGGCCAGGTGTGGGACTCGGCGGGGAAGCCGGTGCCCGGCGCGCGAATCTATGGCCTCCGGAAGGCGGAGCCGCGCGAGACGCCGTATTCGTTCGCCGAAACCTATCGCGACCGCGCCCACCCGCATCCGCTCTATCAGGAGCACTTCGCCGTAGGCAGCGTTCCCCCCGGCGCCTACGTCGTCGGCACGATGATCGACGGACGGCGGGTCTGGCGGCGGGTGACGGTAGCGGCGGGGCGGGTGAGCTGGGTGGAATTCAGGTAGCAGACGGTGGCCTGAATCGAGAGGTAGACGGCAGGCGGTAGACGGTATGCGGGGTGGGCCTGGCGATCTCCGGCGCAGAGGGCCGCGACCGGCGTTTCCCGTATACCGCCTACCGCCTGCCGTCTACCTTTTGATACCATCTACCATCTGATCTGCACGGAGATCCATGTTCATCGAGGCCGTCGACCATCTCCGCTGTCCCGCGCCGCATCCGGAGCAGCATCTCGTGCTCCTCCCCTCGGTGCTCGAGGAGCGCTCCGTGCGCTCGGGGATGCTCGGCTGCCCGGTCTGCGGGCGGGAATTCGCGGTCGAGGACGGGGTGCTCGACGTGGGGGGCGGGCCGGAGAGCGTGGCACCGACCGCACTCGACGGCGACGCGGCGGCGGCGCTCCTCGGCCTCAGCGGGCCGGGCGGCTACATCGCCGTGGTAGGCGGAATGGCGGGGCGGCACGACGAGCTGGCGGCTGCGCTCCCCGGCATCAGGATCGTGACCATCAACCCCCCGGGAGGAGTGCGCGATGGCGGGGAGCTGAGCGTGCTGCGTGGCGGGACGATTCCGCTTCGCTCGAGCTCGATGCGCGGCGTGCTCCTGGGGCCCGGATTCGGGAGTGACCCCTCCTGGGTGGCGGAGGCCGTGCGGGTGACGCTCTCCGGTCTCCGCATCGTGGGGGAAGGCAACGCCCCGGAATCGCCGGACATCGAGGTGATGGCGACGGCGGGGGGATGCTGGGTGGCGGCGAAGCAGCGGAACCGGATGTGATGCGAAGCGCCCGCATGTTCCGTCCGGCGCTCGCCGTCGCGCTCGCGGCGCTCGCGGCGTTCGGGACGGGGTGCCTCGGCGAGCTACGCCGGGCGCTCGACAAGTCGACACCGCGCGAGCACTACGAGCAGGCGCTCGAGGAATCCGGCCTCGCCGGCTCGGCGCTCGCCCGCGCGTGGCGCGCCGCCGCCTTGCGGGCCCGCGATTCGGCGCCCCCCCTCACCGCCCCCTTTCTCGAGAGCGGCTATTTCCCTCCCGAGCGACCCGAGGCACGGGGGTATCGCATCCCGCTCCGGCGCGGGCAGCGCCTCACGGCCACCTTCTCGCTCCGCGGGGCGCTGGCGGCGCGGATCTTCGCCGACCTCTACGAGGTCCCGGCGCCGGGCGACGCGCCGGAGCGCCTCGTGAGCGCCGACAGCGGCGAATCCTTCCTCGAGCACGAGGCGCGCCGCGACGGGGCCGTGATCCTGCTGCTCCAGCCCGAGCTCCTGAGCGGGGGGCGCTACGAGCTCAGGGTGGATCTCGGACCGACGCTCTCCTTTCCGGTGCACGGTGCCGATCCCGACGACATCCGGAGCCGGTTCGGCGCCGAGCGCGATGCAGGCCGCCGGAGCCACGAGGGCGTGGACATCTTCGCTCCCCGCGGGACGCCGGTGCTCGCCGCGGCCGGCGGCCTCGCAACGTGGGTTGGCGACAACGAGCTCGGCGGGAAAGTGGTGATGGTGCGCGACCGCGGCCGGAACGAGGGCCACTACTACGCCCATCTCGACAGCCAGCTGGTGAGCGAGGGGACGATCGTGGACCGGGGTGACACGCTCGGACTGGTGGGGAACACGGGGAATGCGCGGACCACGCCCCCGCACCTGCATTTCGGCATCTACGCCCGCGGCGAAGGCGCCGTGGATCCGGCGCCATACCTCGTGGATCCCGACACGGCTCCCGGCCCCGTGACGGTGGACAGCGCGCTGATCGGCGGATGGCTCAGGACCGGGACGCGAGGCGCGCCGCTCCTTCCGTCGCCGGGGGCACAGGACGGTCCCGCCGTCCCGGCGGGCACGGTGCTCCGCGCGGTGGCGGGGGACGGCGCGTGGTATCGCGTCGAGCTCCCGGACGGCGCCGCCGGATACGTCCACCGCTCGCGCGTCGCCGCGGCGGTCCCACTGGGTTCCGTCGCTCCCGGCACGCCGATCCTCGAGCGACCCGACTCGATCGCCGCCGTGGTGGATACCGTACGCGGAACCGCCCGGCCGGAGCGGCTCGGGCGGTTTCTCGCGTTCGATCTTGTCCGGCTGGCGGACGGCAGGGCGGGGTGGGTGAGACGATAGTCGCCCGCTCGCCCGCTAGACTCCCGCCGCTGCCCCCTCCACGACGCTCTCCTCGTACAGGCCCTCGATCTCCCGCGCGAAGTTCTTCTCCACCTGCCGCCGGCGCACGCTCAGCTTGGGCGTGAGCTCCCCCGCCTCGATGGTGAAATCGCGGGGGAGGAGGAGGAACTTCTTCGGCATCTCGAAGTGGGCGAGTCCCGCGAGCGCCTTCTGCATCTCGCGCTCGATCTTCGCCCGGGTCTCCGGCAGCGCCACGAGCGCGGCCATGTCGGTGAAGATGAGGCCCCGGTGCTCCGCCCACGCCACCAGCTTCTCGAAGTTGGGGACGATGAGCATGGCGGGGAAGCGCCGCTTGTCGCCGATCATCACCGCGTTGGCGACGTACTTGTTCATCTTGGCCAGGTTCTCGATCGGCTGCGGCGCGATGTTCTTCCCGCCGGCGGTGACGATGAGGTCCTTCTTCCGGTCGGTGATCCGGAGGAATCCGTCGGCATCGAGCTCACCGATGTCGCCGGTGTGGAACCATCCCTCCGCGTCGATGACTTCGGCGGTGGCCTCCGGCTTCCGGTAATACCCCTTCATGACGTGGGGCCCGCGCGTGAGGATCTCGCCGTCGGGGGCGATCTTCACCTCGACGCCGGAGATGAGCGGTCCCACCGTCCCCAGCCGGGTCCGCTCGGGGCGGTTCACCGCGATGACCGGCGAGGTCTCGGTGAGCCCGTACCCCTCGAGGATGGGAAGCCCCGCCGCGTAGAAGAAGCGCGCAATGTCCGCGGAGAGGGGGGCGCCGCCCGACACGAAGAAGCGGAGCCGCGAGCCGACCCGCGCGTGGAGCTTCCGGAAGACGAGCCGGCGCGCGAGCCAGTACTGCATGTCGAGCAGCCCCGGCACCTGGCGCCCGGTGAGGCGATACTCCACCCATTCCTCGCCCACGCGCTTGGCCCAGAAGAAGAGCGACCGCTTGATCGCCGAGCCGGCAAGCGCGGTCTCCAGCACGCGCGCGTAGATCTTCTCGAAGAGGCGCGGCACCGAGAGGACGACGGTCGGCTTCACTTCCTGCATCTCGGCGGAGACGGCGTCGATGCTCGAGGCGTAGCTGATGACCGTGCCCGAACGCAGCATCAGGTAGTGCCCCGCCATCCGCTCGAAGATGTGGGAGAGCGGGAGGAAGGAAAGGCACTCGTCCCCTTCGCGGAGCGCGAGCACTTCGAGGCTCGCCACCACGTTGGTGGTGATGTTCCCGTGCGTGAGCATCACGCCCTTCGGCTCGCCCGTGGTGCCCGATGTGTAGATCAGGGTGGCGAGGTCATCGGGCGCCTCCCGGAGCGCCGCCTCCCGCCACGCGGGCGCCAGCTCCGGCACCGCGCGCCCGAGCGCGTAGACCGCCTCGAGGGGGAGCACCCCCTCGGCCTCGAGTCTCTCGTCGAAGGCGATCACGTGCCGGAGTGCCGGGAGATTGGCGCGGATCTCCAGGATCTTGTCGAGCTGCTCGCGGGTCGACACGAGCAGCGCCACGGCGCCCGAGTCGCGGAGGATGTATTCGATCTGCTTCGGCGGGAGCGTCGGATAGACGGGAACGTCGGTGCAGCGCGCGGTGAGGCAGGCGTAGTCGGCGATGGCCCACTCGGGCCGGTTCTCGGACAGGAGGCCGACGCGGTCCCCGGCGCGCACGCCAAGCTCGCCGAGCCCGAGGCTCAGCGCCTGGACCCGCTCGAGCAGCTCGTCATAGCTGAGTGAAATCCAGCGACCGCCGCGTTTCACGCGGAGCGCCACCGGGTTCCGGCGGAACCGGTCGATCGCGGTGAAGAAGAGCTCGTTGAGGGTCAGGGGCGGGGCCACGCACCACCTCCTCCGACCGGCAGTGCCGGCCGGATTCTACTGGAAGACGATGACGACGCGCTGGCCGGAGCCGGGGACGGTGGCGCCGCTCCGGCGCCGCACGACGACCTCGACCTCGACGGTGTCCGGCGCCGTGAGCCCGGCCACGCGGCTCACGGTGACCGGCGGGGTCGGGATGCCGTCGGCGCCGGTCAGCACCGTATCGGCGAGCGCGGCGTTGCCGGTGAACTCGAAGGCGCGCGTCGCGGGGTCGGCGTAGACCGGCTCGACGATCGTCAGGATCACCGCGCGGCCGCTCGACGGTGTGAGCACGCCCGCCACGTCGGCGAGGACGCGGGGGGCGACCGGAGGCGATGCCGTCTCTCCCGGGGCCACGACGAGCGTGTCCGCGGGCACTTCGACCGTGTCGGCGCCGGCGAGCACGCTGAGCGAGATGAACTCCGACACGAGCGAGCCCGAGCTCACCATCACCCGGCCCGTCGTCCCCGCGGTGAGGCCCGCAACGCGCCCGGTGGCGGGGTCCACGAAGATGTTGGCGGCGTCGGGGGTGCTCCAGAGGATCGGCGCGTCCACCGGGTTGCCGTCGATGTCGAGTGCGGTGGCGGTGATGGTGATCGTGTCACCCACCTCGACCTGCGGCGGCACCGGCGGCACCACTTCGAGCGCGATGACTCCGCCGGATTCGGTGCCGATGTCGGCGCAGGCGGGGGCGGAAACGGCGGCCGCAGCCGCAAGCGCGCAAGCGGCGGTGGTCTGCCGAAGCCGCAGCAGCTCCCTGGCCACCCTCACGCTCCCGCCGTTGCCGCCGGTTCCGCCGTTCCCGCCCCTTCCGCCCCTCACCGCGTCTCCGGCGCCGCCGTCGTCGCGATCTCGCGCAGCGCCGTCTCCGCGTGCCGCACCCAGCGCTCCGCATCCGGGCCCTTCGGCGGGCGCGCGAGGAAGGCGCGCAGGTGCTCGGCCGCCTGCTGCGCCTCGTTCCGCTTGAGGAGGAGGAACGCGAGCCCGTAGTGCGCGCCCCCCAGCGAGTCGTCGATCTCGAGCGCGCGGCGGTAATGCCGGATGGCGTCCTCCGGACGGTCGGTCTTGGTGAAGGCGATCGCCATGTTCATGAGGATCCGCGCGTCGGTCGGATTGTCGCGATACGCGAGCCGGTAGGACGTGAGCGCGGCCTCGTACTCGCCCTGCCGCTCGAGCGCGAGTCCTTCGTTCAGGTAGTCCAGCCGCTGGGGCTTGGGCGTGTCGGCGGTTTCCCGGCCGGTCAGGCGTCGCCAGAGGCTCATCGAATCGGGGTGTGCGGCGCGCGGAAAGGCATGTGATTCCAACAGATAGTGTGATTCGTCCAAGATAGTCCGCGGCTCCGGACGCCGCAACGCACGTTGCCGGGGGCTCCGGCGGGGCGTAGCTTCCACCCATGCGCAAGACGACTTCGGTGCCCCATGGCGTCATGGAAGTGGACTGGGTGCTCTTCGGCGAGCTCTGCCGGGCCCTCGCCCTCCGGGTGGCGCGCGAGTATCAGCCGGAGGTCGTGCTCGGCGTCGCCAAGGCCGGCGTCATCCCCGGCGTCGTCGTGGCCTCGATCCTCCAGTGCGACTTCGCCTCCATGGTGGTGACCCGCACCGAGGCCAATACCGATCCGGTCCTCGTCGTGGGCCCCCCCGCGAGCATCCGCGGGCGGCGGGTGCTCATCGTGGACGAGACCTGCGACACCGGGAGCACCATGCGGCTTGCGCTGAGCGAGGTCAACGCCCTCAATCCGAGCGAGGTGCGCACCGCGGTGTCGTTCAAGACGGGGCCCTTTGCCCCCGACTACCATGCGTTCGAGACCGACGCGTTCATCATCCTTCCCTGGGACCGCGAGATCATCCAGGACGGGGAGCTGATCACGCGCCCCGACTACGCCTCCCGGCTCGACACCCTCCGCTTCGGCTGACAACCTTCCGGCCTCCCGGCCGGTCTAATGCTCCAGACCCTTTCCGGAGCGCGCATGTCACCCCGATTCCATGTCCTGATCCTCGCCGGCCTCTTCGTGGCCGCCGCCGCGCCGCTCGCGGCCCAGCAGGCGAGCCGCCACACGCTGAGCGGCAACGCCGTCGCCCTCTACAACATCGCGGGGACGGTGCGCGTGGACCCCGGCTCCGGCGGCGCGGTCACCGCGGAGGTGACGCGCCACGGCGCCGATGCCGCACGCCTG
>DASTYH010000117.1:0-3478 GCA_035765075.1 Gemmatimonadales bacterium | reverse complement strand
GATGCCGATGGTGCTGGAGCCGCTCGCGCGCGCCACGGGCGCGACGTTCGAGCTCATCGTCGCGTCGAACCCGCTCTTCGGCGCCTCGGTCACCTGCGCGGGCCTCCTCCCCGGCGCAGCGTTGCGGGCGGCGCTCGAGACCCGCGGCGACCTCGACCTCGCGCTCATTCCCCGCGAGTCGCTGAACGACGACCTTCTGTTCATGGACAGCATGAGCTTCGAATCCCTGGCCGCCGCGGTTCCGGTGGAGGTCCGGCCCTCCCGGGATTTCGCCGATGCCCTCGACCTTCCGGTGGCCGCATGAGCAAGCCCACCATCGCCATCGTCGGACGGCCGAACGTGGGGAAGTCGACGCTCTTCAACCGGATCCTCGGTGGCCGCCGGGCGATCGTCTCCGACCGCCCCGGCACGACTCGCGATCGTCACTTCGGCGATGCCGAGTGGAACGGGCGGCACTTCTGGCTGGTGGACACCGGCGGGCTCGTGCCCGATTCCCACGACTCCATGGACCGGGCCATCCGGCAGCAGGTGGAGTTCGCGCTGGCGGAGGCCGACGCGATCGTCTTCCTGGTCGATGGGCGGGAGGGGGTGACGCCGGTGGATCAGGCGATCGCCGCGCGGCTCCGGCGGGCGGGGCGCCCCGTGCTGCTCGCCGTCAACAAGCTGGACGACCTCGAGCGGAGCACCGCCCATTACGCCTTCTACGAGCTCGGCTTCGGGGAGCCCCGGGGCGTGTCGGCCGCGGTGGGCAAGGGGAGCGGGGACCTCCTCGATGCGATCGTCGCCCTCCTTCCGCCCTACGATCCCTCGGAGGCCGAAGCGGCGATTCAGGTCGCCGTGGTGGGACGGCCCAACGCCGGCAAGTCGTCGCTGGTGAACCGGCTCCTCGGCGAGGAGCGCCACGTCGTCGCGGCGGAGGCGGGCACGACACGGGACGCGGTGGACTCGGTGCTCCGCTACCACGGGAAGGTCCTCAACTTCATCGACACGGCCGGCCTGCGGCGCCGCGCCAAGGTGGATGACGACCTCGAGTTCTACTCGACGCTCCGGACCGAACGGGCGATCGAGCGCGCGGACGTCTGCGTCCTCGTCGTGGACGCCACGCTCGGGCTGCACAACCAGGATCTCCGGATCGCGACCGAGGCGTGGGACCGCGGCTGCGCGCTCATCATCGTGGTGAACAAGTGGGACCTCGTCGAGGAGAAGGACGCCCAGACCGCGCGCCGCGGCCAGGACCTGCTCGTCGAAAAGGCCCCGTTCCTCCGGTACGTGCCGTTCCTCTATGGCTCGGCGCTCACCGGCCAGCGGGTCCGCAAGCTGCTCGACATGATCATCGAGGTGGCCGCCGCGCGGGAGGCGCGGGTCGCAACGAGCGAGGTCAATCGCGTGCTCGAGGCGCTCGTGCAGCAGAGCAACCCGCCGCAGAAACCCGGTGAGGAGGTGAAGCTGCTCTACGCCTCCCAGATCGGCACGGCGCCGCCCACCTTTGCCATCGTGACCAATCGTCCCGACGACGTGCCGCCGTCGTACGAGCGGTACCTGGTGCACGGATTCCGGAAGGTGTGGCCGTTCGAAGGCTCGCCCCTCCGGATCCGCTTCACGAGCCGCGGCGCGCGGAAGCGGATGGGATCACGGTGAGTGAGTCCGTGCCGGCGCTCGCCCTCCCGCTCCTCCTTTCCTATCTGCTCGGCGCGATTCCCACGAGCTACCTCGCCGGACGGCTCTTCCGCGGCATCGATCTCCGGGAGCACGGCAGCGGGAATCTTGGCGCCACCAATCTGTATCGCACGCTCGGCTGGCGCTTCGCCGTCCCCGTCGGCCTCTTCGACATCGCCAAGGGTGTCATCCCGGTCGTGATCCTCGCACCTGCGGCGTCCGGCTCCCGCGCCTTCGCGCTCGCCTGCGGCATCGCCGCCGTCATCGGGCACGTCTACTCCGTCTTCGTCCGGTTCCGCGGAGGCAAGGGCGTGGCCACGGCCGCCGGGGTCATCCTGGGGCTCGCGCCCTTCGCGGTGCTGCTGCTGCTGCTGGTCTGGGCGGCGGTCGTCTTCGGGACGGGCTATGTGTCGCTCGGGAGCGTGGTGGCCGCGGCGCTGATGCCCCTGATGGTGTGGCTCCTCCATCCGGGCCTCCGGGCGCTGGTGCCCGTCATCGCCCTCATCGCCGCGGCGATCATCTGGTTCCACCGCGCCAACATCAGGCGGCTGCTCGCGGGAACCGAGAATCGCTTCGGCCGGCGCCGTGCGGCGGCGCCACCCTCGGCATGACCCGGATCGCCGTGCTCGGGGCGGGGAGCTGGGGCACCACGCTCGGCGACCTGCTGGCCCGCAAGGGCCACGACGTGTGCATCTGGGCATGGGAGCGCGAGGTCGTCGAGGCGATCAACGCCGCGCACGAGAATCCCCTCTTCCTTCCAGGCGCGTCCCTGGCCCCCACGCTCCGCGCGGTGACCGACGCGCGGGACGCGGTCGGTGCCGTCGAGATGATCCTTTCGGTGGCGCCGAGCCACGCTGTCCGATCGGTGATCGCGAGCGTGCGGGAGGTGGTTCCGCCCGGGACGCTGGTGGTGAGCGCCACCAAGGGCATCGAGAACGGGACGCTCTCGCTCATGTCCGAGATCATCGGGGAGATGCTTCCGGAGGCGCGGTTCGCCGCGCTCTCGGGACCGAGCTTTGCGCAGGAGGTGCTCGAGGGCCAGCCGACCGCGGTCGTGGCGGCCGCCGCCGAGGCGGGGATCGCCCGGGAGACGCAGGAGATCTTCGCCACGCGCCGCTTCCGCGTCTACTCCAACCGCGATGTCATCGGTGTAGAGCTCGGCGGCGCGCTCAAGAACGTGATCGCCGTGGCGGCGGGGATGCTGGAGGGGCTCGGCCTCGGCCACAATCCGCGCGCGGCGCTCATCACCCGGGGACTCGCGGAGATCACCCGGCTCGGCGTCGCGATGGGTGCGGATCAGGTGACCTTCGCCGGCCTCGCCGGAATGGGCGACCTGATCCTGACGACCACCGGGAGCCTGAGCCGGAATCGCGCGCTCGGCGTCGCCATTGCGAAGGGCGAAACGCTCGAGGCCTATACCGCGCGCCACCGGACCGTGGCGGAAGGCGCCTCGACGTCGCGCGCAGCGGCGGCGCTCGCACGACGGGTCGGCGTCGAGATGCCGGTGACCGAGAAGGTCTGCCAGATACTCTTCGAAGGGAAGTCGGCAGCCGACAGCGTGGAGGAACTGATGGAACGAGACCTCAAGGCGGAGCAGTGGCGGTGATGGCGACGCGATCCCAGGGCACGCCGCCCCGGCAGGAGTTCTATTCGATCGGCGAAGTGTGCAATCTCACCGATCTCAAGCCCCATGTCCTGCGCTACTGGGAGAGCCAGTTCCGGTTCCTCAGTCCCGCCAAGAACCGCTCGGGCAACCGCGTCTACAAGGCGCGGGAGGTCGAGCTGATCATGCTCGTGAAGCATCTCCTCTACACCGAGAAGT
>DASTYH010000116.1:0-10088 GCA_035765075.1 Gemmatimonadales bacterium | reverse complement strand
TCGCCGATGTGCGTGTGGTGGCGGCGGGAGAGATGGGGCTGGACTATCATTACGAGCATTCGCCCCGCGAGGTGCAGCGGCGGGTGCTCGACGAGCAGCTCGACATTGCACGGGAGGCGGGGAAGCCCGCGGTGCTCCACGCCCGCGAGGCCGACGAGGACATGGTCGCCATCCTCCGGGCGCATGCCGACGTCGTGGCGATCCTCCATTCGTTCAGCAGCGGCATGGAGCTCCACCGCGCCGGCGTGGACCTCGGGCACTACGTCTCCTTCAGCGGAATGATCACCTTCCGGAGCTGGCAGCTCGACGACGCCATCCGCCAGACGCCGCGCGACCGGCTCCTGATCGAGACCGACGGTCCCTATCTCGCGCCGGTTCCCCATCGCGGGCGGCGCAACGAGCCGGCGTTCGTCGCGCGGGTGGCGGCCCGGCTCGGTGCGGTACTCGGCATCACTTCCGAGGAAGTCGCCGAGCTCACGACGGCCAATGCGCGGCGCGTCTTCGCACTCCCGTTCACCCCGGAGGTTTCGTGACGTCGGTCCCCTCGGATATCGCGATCGCGCAGGCAGCCCGGCTTCGGCCCATCGCCGACGTAGCCGCGGAGCTCGGGCTCTCGGCCGACGAGATCCTCCCCTACGGCCGGCACAAGGCCAAGATCGCGGCGGAGGCCGCGCGCACCCGCCAGCCGAAGGGCCGCCTCGTGCTGGTCACCGGCATCAACCCGACGCCGGCGGGCGAGGGCAAGAGCACCGTCACGGTCGGCGTCGCCCAGGCGCTCCGGCGCCTCGGGAGGAAGGTGGTGGTCTGCATCCGCGAGCCCTCGCTCGGGCCCGTGTTCGGCGTCAAGGGTGGCGCCGCCGGCGGCGGCTACGCGCAGGTGGTCCCGATGGACGAGATCAACCTGCATTTCACCGGCGACTTCCACGCCATCACGTCGGCGCACAACCTCCTGTCCGCGCTCCTCGACAACCACATCCATCACGGGAACGCGCTCGGGATCGACTCGCGACGCATCACCTGGCCCCGCACGATGGACATGAACGACCGGGCGCTCCGGTCGATGGTGGTGGGGCTCGGCGGGCTGAACGGGGGGCCCAGCAGGGAAGAGCGGTTCGTGATCGTCCCGGGTAGCGAGATCATGGCGATTCTCTGCCTCGCCACCGACCTCGCCGACCTCGAGCGGCGGCTCGCCCGGATCATCGTGGGCCTCACGCGGGACCGGAAGCCGGTGACCGCGGGCGATCTCAAGGCCGCGGGGGCCATGACGCTCCTGCTCAAGGATGCGATCCAGCCGAATCTCGTTCAGACGCTGGAGGGCGGCCCCGCGCTGGTTCACGGCGGACCCTTCGGCAACATCGCCCACGGGTGCAATTCCATCGCCGCCACCCGCCTCGGACTCTCGCTCGGCGACATCGTGCTCACCGAGGCGGGATTCGGCGCGGACCTCGGCGCCGAGAAGTTCTTCGATATCAAGTGTCGCTTCGGGAATCTCGAGCCGCAGGCGGCGATCGTCGTCGCCACCGTGCGTGCGCTCAAGATGAATGGCGGGGTGAAGAAGGAGAACCTCGGCACTCCCGACGTCGCGGCGCTGCGGCGGGGGCTCGTCAATCTCGAGGCGCACGTGCAGAACGTCGGCAAGTTCGGGGTCCCGGTGGTCGTCGCGCTCAACCGGTTCACCTCGGATTCGGACGAGGAGCTGAAGACCGTGCTCGATGCGGCCGCCGGATGGGGCGCCCGGGCGGCGCTGAGCGATGTCTGGGCCAGGGGAGGCGAGGGCGGGGAGGCCGTGGCGCACGAAGTCCTGGCGCTCCTCGACGAGGGCCGCGCGAACTTTCGCCCGCTCTACGACGCCGCGCTCCCGATCAAGGCGAAGATCGAAGCGATCGCCACGGGGATCTACGGCGCGGACGGCGTCACCTACGCGGCCGCCGCCGACAAGAGCATCGCCCAGTGCGAGGCGATGGGACTCGACAAGACCCCCGTCTGCATCGCGAAGACGCAGTACTCCTTCTCCGACGATCCGACCAGGCTCGGCCGCCCGAGCGGCTTCCGGATCACCATCCGCGACGTCTATCCGTCGGCCGGGGCCGGGTTCGTCGTTGCCCTCGCCGGTGATATCATGACGATGCCGGGCCTCCCCAAGGTCCCGGCCGCGGAGGGCATGCGGGTCCACCCTGACGGCACCATCGAGGGCCTCTCCTGATGCAATTCGTTTCGACGAGCTCCGCCCCGAAGGCGATCGGCCCTTACAGCCAGGGGACCGTCGCCGGCGGGTTTCTCTTCACCGCGGGACAGATCGCGCTCGATCCGGCAACGATGGAAGTCACGGCCGAGGGCATCTCGGAGCAGACGGAGCAGGTGCTGCGGAACCTGGCGGGCATTCTCGCGGCGGCGGGGACGAGCCTGGCCCGGGTGGTGAAGACCACCGTGTACCTGACCGACATGGCCGACTTCGCCGCCATGAACGAGGTCTATGCGCGCGCCTTCGGCGAGCACCGGCCCGCGCGCTCCACGGTGGCCGTGGCCGGACTTCCGAAGGGCGTTCGCGTGGAGATCGACGTGGTCGCCGAGACGGGCGGTTGAGGTGACGCGGAGGGGGTGGATCGGGTCTGGTGGCCCGGCCGGTCTTCAAAACCGCGTCGGAGGCGCCCAGCGCGACTCCGGTGGGTTCGATTCCCACACGCTCCCGCCACCCGCGCCGCGGCGCCGTCGGACCCGGGAGCTCCTGCTCCTGGTGCTGGCCCTCGCCGGCGCTCCCGCGCGGCTCGCCGCCCAGGATTCCATCCCCGCCGCCAAGCCCGACTCCACTGCAATCGCAAAGGCCGCCGATACGCTCGCGGCGCCGCGCGACGCAGCCATCCGGGCCGATTCGGCCCGCCGGCCAAGTCCCGCGGGTGCCATGATCAAGTCACTGCTCGTCCCGGGCCTCGGGCAGCTCACCCTCGGGCGGAAGCTGACCGCCGCCGTCTTCGTCGCGTTCGAGGGGGCGACCCTCGCCATGGTGATCAAGTCGCAGCGCGAGCTCAATGACGCACGCGCCCTGAGCGGCGGGGAAGAGACGCCGCTCGTCCTCGAAAAATCCAGGAAGCGGGAGGACTGGCTCGTCCTCATGGGAATCAACCACGTCCTCTCCGGCCTCGAGGCCTACGTGTCCGCCCATCTCTGGGATTTCCCGGGGGAAGTGGAGATCCGCGCGCTGCCCGGCGGGGTCGTGGCGGGCGCGTCGGTCCCGGTCCGCTTCCGATGAATCCCGCTCCGATCGGCATTTTCGACTCCGGCCTCGGCGGGCTCACCGTCGCGCGGGCCATTTTCGAGCGCCTCCCGCACGAGTCGACGATCTACTTCGGCGACACCGCCCGCGTGCCCTACGGGCCGAAGTCCCCGGAAACGGTCCGCCGCTACAGTCTCGAGATTCTCTCGTGGCTACTCGACCAGGGGGTCAAGGCCGTCGTCATCGCCTGCAACACGAGTACCGCGCATGCGCTCGAGGCGCTCCGGGAGAACTCGCCGGTTCCGGTCATCGGCGTCATCGAGCCGGGGGCCCGCGCCGCCATTGCCGGCTCGCGCGGACGCGTCGGCGTGATAGGAACCGCCGGCACCATTGCGAGCGGCGCCTACCGGAAGGCGATTCATGCGCGGGCGCCGGAGTTCGAGGTTCTGGAGCGGGCGTGTCCGCTCTTCGTGCCGCTCGTGGAGGAGGGGTGGTTCGATCACCCGGCCGCCCGCATCATCGCCGCCGAGTATCTCCGGCCGCTGAGGGAGGCGGAGGTGGACGCGCTCGTCCTCGGGTGCACCCATTACCCTCTCCTCAAGCCGCTCCTGCAGGAGGAGATGGGATCCGGGGTCCGGCTGATCGATTCGGCCGCGGAGACCGCGCGCGTCCTGGAAGAGGTGCTGGGGCGGCACGCCATCGCCGGCGGGAAGGACGCCGCGTCGACGCACCGCTTCGTGGTCAGCGACGACGAGGCGCGCTTCCGCACCGTCGGCGCGCGGTTCATCGGGGAGCGGCTGTCCGGAGCGGAGGTGGTGCCGCTGGGGTGAAGGTGCGGAGCTCGGCACCGTGCTCGGTCAGGAGCGCGTACCGGTTTCCGTCGAACCATGCTCCGGGATTGAGGTAGAGCCGGCCCGGGGCAGGCTCGGTGACCGCGGCGATGTGGCTGTGCCCCATCACCAGCGCGCCGATTTCCGGGCTCGCCGAGAGTTTCGCCTCGGCCCAGCGCCGCTGGGTCTCCGCGTGCCGGCGCTGCTGCACCGGCGTCTGCGCGGGACTCAGGAGGAACGAAAGGCGGTCCACGAGCCGCAGGCCCAGGTCTGGGTGGAGGAGTCCGAATGCGGCGGACGTGAGCGGATGACCCACGATCCGGTGGGTCCAGGCGGAGCGGCCGGGACGCTCGGAGAGCCCGTCCCCGTGCACCGCGAGAACGCGGCGACTCCCCACGCTCAGCAGGAGCTCGCGCCGCGAGTAGGCGATGCCGACATCCTCCGCCCAGAATCCCTTCCCCCATCGATCGTGATTACCCCCAACCATGGAGACCGGGATGATGGTCGCGAGACGCGCGAGGGCGGCCGCCACGGGAAAGCCTCGGCGGGGAATCGCTCTTCCGTACGCAAACCAGAATTCGAAGAGGTCACCCACCACGAGGAGGGCGTCCCCGAGCGACGGCGCATCGGCAAGGAAGGCGAGAAGGGCGGCCTCGCTCGCGGGTGGTGCGCGTCCGATATGGGCATCGGCCAGGACGATGAGGCGGGAGTCGGGCACGGGGCAAGATAGAAATCCCTCGGCCTGCCCCGCAACGTTGTCGCTCAGGCCCCTCGGGAGATGTGGCGCTCCGCGGCGCCGGGACGTCTACCACCCATGAGCCTCCCCCCGGTCTCGGAGCTGACCGTCCGGGTCAATTATTCCGAGGTGGATCAGATGGGCGTGGTGTACCACGCCCGCTACATTGTCTGGCTCGACATGGCGCGCACCGAGCACCTGCGACGCGCGGGAATCAGCTATCGCGAGGTGGAGGAGTCCGGGTACCGGCTGGCAGTCGGGGAGCTGATGGCGCGCTACCGCCAGCCCGCCCGCTACGACGACCTCATCCGGATCCGGTGCTGGGTCAGGGACGTGGCCTCCCGCCGCGTCACCTTCGGATACGCTGTGGAATCGGAGGACGGGGCTCGCCTCCTGGCCACGGCCTGGACCGCGATGCTGGTCCTCGACTCCCGGATGACGCTGGCTCGGCTTCCGGATTCACTCAAGGCAATCCTCATCCCCGTGCCGGACCCGGTCCGGCTCTGACGTCGGAGCGCCATGCCCGTTGCTGCCGCAGGAGCAGTCCGGATCTTCACGCGCGTCGCGGCTCTCGCCATGGTCATGGCCACGGGCGCGCGGGCGCAGGAGAGTGCCATCGTCGAAGTTCTCGCCCCGGTGCTCGCGGCGGAGGATGCGCGCGCATGGCGTCCGGCGGCGCTGCAGGCGGCGCTGGCCTATCCCGATTCGCTCGTCCGGCGGACGGGGGCCATGGCCGTGGGCCGCATTGGCGATCCCCGCGGCGTCGAGCTCCTCGTCCCCCTCCTCAGTGATCCCGACACGACCGTTCGCGTGTCCGCCGTGTTCGCGCTGGGGCTCCTCCGCGACACCTCGGCGATCGATCCCCTGATCGATCGGCTTCGTGCCGAGCCGGTCCTGGACGCCGCGTCGGCCGCCGAGGCCGTCACCGCCCTCGCGAAAATCGGCGGTCCGAGGGCGGCGGAGGTGATCTCGGGAATTCTGCAGGAAAGGGCGTTGCTCGGCGTGGCGACGCCGGACGCGCTGGTTCCCGTGGCCGCGCTCGAGGCATGGCGGCTCGGCCCCGACGCCCCGGTGGCGGAGCTCCTTCCACTCGCCCGGGCGGAAAGCGATGACGTCCGCTGGCGCGCCGTATTCTCGCTCAGCCGGCTCCGCCCGAGCGGCTCGGCCTCCCGGCTCGGCGAGGCCCTGAGCGATCCGCTGACGCTCGTTCGGTCCTTTGCCGTACGCGCCTTCACACGGAGCTTCGCGGACTCCTCGGGGATCGGGGCAGAGGGTGCGGCGGCGCTGGTGCTCCGCCTCCTCGACGACGACGATCCCGGCGTGCGGATCGGGGCGCTCCGCGCCCTCGCCTCGCTCGAGGCTGCGCGCTTTGCCGCCCGCGTCGTCCCGATGCTGGACGACGCACACCTGAACGTCCGGGTGCAGGCGGCGGCGACGCTCGGCACCCTGGGCGGGCCGGAGGCGGGCGCCGCGCTCGAGCGGGCGGCGGGCAGCAACCTCTTTGCGCTCCAGCGGGAGGCGCTCCTGGGGCTCGCGCGAGCCGACACCGCGGCCTTCCGGCGCGCGGCCGCCACCTGGGCCAGGAGCGCGCGCTGGGAAGAGCGGGCGGTCGTGGCTGAAGCCAGCGGCTCCCTCGGGGGACGGCCCCCGCTCCTCGACGATCCGGATGGGCGGGTCGTCGCGGCGGCCCTTGCGGCCTGGGGAGAGCAGAACGAGAGCGCGGCGCGCGACGCGGCCCGGGGCCTCCTCGAACACCGCGATCTCGCAGTGCGCGCGGTTGCCGTCGAGCTCGTCGGGCGCGCCGCCGAAGTCGCCGACATCGGCCTCTTCCGTCAGGCGTACCTTCGCGCCCGGAGCGATACGGCGCCCGATGCCGCGATTGCCGCACTCACCGCGCTCGCCGGGATCGCGCGCCGCTCCGAGGCCGCTGCGGCGGCGGTGACCCGCGAGTTCCTCGAGCGAGCCCCTGCGCCCGCGAGCTACGTGCTGCGGCAGTGGGCCGAGAGCGGCTGGCCCGCGGCGGCCCGCCGGTGGGGCTCCCCCTGGCCGATCACTACCGGAAGGACCCTGCAGGACTACCGCGAGCTCATTCGCCGCTACATCGTCGCGTCCGACTCGCTCCGCCGCCCGCACGTCAGGCTCGAGACGGAGCTCGGCTCGATCGAGGTGGAGCTCCTCGGCCCCGAGGCGCCGGTCACAGTCGCCAACTTCCTCGCGCTCGTGGATCGCGGCGCCTTCGACGGCTCCCGCTTCCATCGCGTCGTGCCCAACTTCGTGATCCAGGATGGCGATCCGCGTGGCGACGGGTGGGGGGCCGCCGGCCCGCCGATCCGCGACGAGATCAATCGGGAGCGATATCTGACCGGAGTGATGGGGATGGCCCTGTCCGGACCCGATACCGGCACCAGCCAGTGGTTCATCACGCTCAGCCCGCAACCGCACCTCGACGGTGGATACACCGTCTTCGGCCGGGTCGTCGGCCCCCTCACCACGCTCATGCGCATCACGCAGGGCGATGTGATCCGCACCGTTCGCCGCTGACCGCATGCACCGGCACCGTCTCTTCCTCGCGATCGCCCTTCTCCTCTCCGGAGCGGAGGAGGCCAGGGCGCAGTTCTTCGAGTTCGGGCAGAACAAGATCCAGTACCGCCGCTTCGACTGGCGGGTGCTCAAGGGCGAGCACGTCGACCTCTACTACTATCCGGCGGAGGAGGCGCTCGCCCACACGGCGCTCGCCTACGCCGAGGAGAGCTACGATTCGCTCGCCCTCCGGTTCGGACACGAGGTGCCGGCGCGGATTCCCCTCATCGTCTACGCCTCGCACGTCGACTTCGAGCAGACGAACATCCTTCCGTTCGTCCCCCCCGAAGGGCTCCTCGGCGCCACCGACTTCCTGAAGCGCCGGGTCACCATGCCGTTCCGCGGCAATCTTGCCGAGTTCCGGCATACCCTCCGGCACGAGCTGGTCCACGTCTTCCAGCTGAGCCTCATCGCCGAGAGCTATCGAGCCTCCCCGCGCGGCGCGCGGCCGGTGCTTCCACTCTGGTGGACCGAGGGCCTGGCGGAGCTCTGGTCGTCGGGCGAGGACGCCCGCGACGAGATGATCCTGCGGGATCTCACCCTCACCGGCCGGCTCCCCGCGATCGGTCAGCTCGAGTACACGACGAGCTTCGTCGTCTACCCGCTCGGCGGCCGGATCCATCGCTGGCTCGCCGATACCTACGGCGACTGGCGCGCCGCCCTGATGTACCGGGAGCTCAACCGGCACGAGACCTTCGAGGATGCGATTGCCGCCATCTACGGGCGGACGCTGGCGCAGCTGAGCGAGGAATTCATCCACGCGATGCGCCGGTCCTACTACCCGAGCGTGGCGGATCGGGCGCCGCCGTCGCTTGCCGGACGCGAGGTGGCGCGGCTCGCCATCAAGCCGTCGCTGGTGGCCGGCTCCCGGACCGGCGATCGGCCGGGAGAGATCGTCTACGTCTCGCCGGAGACCGGCTATCTCACCGTCTATCGCCGGAGCCTGGACGAGCAGGGGAAGACCCGGCAGATCGTGTCCGCCGGTCGCTCCGAGGCACTGGAGGCGTTTCACGCCTTCGACAGCCGGATGGACGCCTCCCGCGAGGGCTATCTCCTGCTGTCGGCGCGTCTCCACGACCGGGACGCGCTGGTCGTCTGGGACCTGGCGCGGAACCGCGCCGCGGGGCGGTACCAGTTCGACGAGCTCGTCTCGGTGTTGTCGCCACGCTGGATGCCTGATCACCAGAGCATCGTCTTCAGCGGGCTCTCCGAGAGCGGGATCTCCGATCTCTACCGGGTCCGACTCCCCGGCGGGGAGCTCGAGCAGCTCACCGACGACCCGTACCAGGACCTCGATCCCGCGCCGAGCCCGGACGGCCGGCACATCGCCTTCACCTCCGACCGCGCCGAACGGGGACTCGAGGGCGCGGTGAATCTCTTCCTGCTGGACCTGGCGGCGGGATCGCTGCGGCCCCTGAGCCGCGGCCGCTGGGTCGACGAGACCCCGCACTGGGGACCGGATGGGCGCGTCTACTTCACGTCGAGCCGGGATACCGTGCTCAATGTCTTCTCGGTGGACACGCTCGGCGCGGGGCGGCGGGAGACCTCGGCGTGGACCGGTGCGTACGATGCCGTGCCGATGCCGGACGGCAGCGGCTTCGTGCTTGGCGGCTTCCAGGGGGGCAGCTACAACATCTATCGCACCCGTCCCGACAGCACGGCACGGCAGGACACCTTCGCGCTCGCCCCGGGCGCGGACGACGAATGGGCCTGGGCCGTGGGGCGCGATACCGCCGGCGGAGGGCCCGAGGCAGCCCCCTATCGTCGCCGCCTCACCCTCGACTTCGCCGCCGGAGGGATCACCGTCACTCCCGGCTACGGCGGGGCGCAGGGGATTGCGGCCCTGCTGAGCGATCTCCTCAACGACCATCTCCTCTACGCGAGCATCGGGTCGCTGCAGGGCCGCGACGTCGGCTCCTTCCTCGAGAACCTCAACGTCACGGCGATCTATCTCAATCAGACGCGGCGGATCAACTGGGGCTTCGGCGCCTTCCGCACGGCCGGCCGCGTCTTCGAGGGAGATCTCGAGCCGGCGTTCACCGAGCGCTCGGCGGGTGTGATGGGCCTCATCCGCTACCCGCTCTCCCGGTTCTCCCGGGTCGAGGCCACCGGTGTCATCGAGCACTCCGACCGCTTCGACTTCGAGCTCTCCCAGTCCGGCGAGCTGAACCGCGTCGGGTGGATCGCGTCGAATTACGTGAGCTATGTGCGGGACAACTCGCTCTGGATCCCGTCGGGGCCCATCGACGGCCTGCGCTTCTCGCTCACGGCCGGTGTGTCGAGCGATTTCTCGAATGCGCGGCATGACAGCTTCTTGTTCGCGGGCGACCTCCGGCGGTACTTTCGGCTGGGACGACGGTCCACGTTCGCTTCGCGACTCTACGGCTTCTACAGCGGGGGCGACCGGCCGCGGCGCGTGAACATCGGCGGATCGGTCGGGCTCCGCGGCTATCCGAATTTCGGGCACATCATCGGATCGCATGCCTGGATGGCCAATCACGAGGTCCGGTTCCCGCTTCTCAACCGGCTCGTGTTCGGCACCCCGATCGGCGATATCACCTTTCCCGAGTTCCAGGGCGCCTTCTTCGCCGACCTGGGCCGGGCCTGGTTCGAGAGCGGCTCGAGCCGCCCGACGATCGGCTCCTACGGCGGCAGTGTCCGCCTGGCGCTCGCCCCCCTGGCCGTCGTGCGCCTCGACATCGGGCGGCGATTCGGCGGGAACGAACTGGTC
>DASTYH010000115.1:0-9243 GCA_035765075.1 Gemmatimonadales bacterium | reverse complement strand
CCGGGATCATGCCCCCTTCGCCCCCCTTAGGGTGACGGGCTCGACGGGCTTCCTGCGCGCTACGCCTTCACCTCCACCTGCTCCTCGTACCGGCTGAGCTTCCGGTACAGCGTGGATGGGTCGATCCCCAGCACCTCGGCGGCGCGCGTCTTGTTGCCCCCCTCCGCCTGGAGCACCCACATGATGTAGGCGCGCTCGATGACCTCGAGCGCCGGATTGCGGTAGGATCGCTCCGCCACCAGCGGCTCCTTCCGGCGGGTCGTGATCCGGACCGGGAGCGCGGCGGCGTCGATCACGTTCCCCCGGCTCAGCACCACCGCGTGCTCGAGGGCATTCTCGAGCTCGCGCACGTTGCCCGGCCAGTCGTAGACCATGACCGCGTCCAGCGCCTCCGAGCTCAGCGCCTTCGGGGCCGACTCGCTCTCGGTGCCGAGCGTGTTGAGGAACGATTCGAGGAGCAGCAGGAGATCGTCGCGCCGCTCGCGGAGCGGCGGCAGGTCGAGCGCGATGACGTTGAGCCGGTAGAAGAGGTCGGAGCGGAAGTTCCCCCGCCGGATCTCCTCCTCGAGGTCGCGATTCGTGGCGGCGATGATCCGGACATCGACGGGGATCGCTTCGGTGGCGCCCACCGGGATCACCTCCCGCTCCTGCAGGACGCGGAGGAGCTTCACCTGGAGGGACGGCGGCATCTCGCCCACCTCATCGAGGAAGAACGATCCCCCGCGGGCCGCCGCGAAGAGCCCCTGCTTGTCCCGGACGGCGCCGGTGAAGCTCCCCTTCACGTGCCCGAAGAGCTCGCTCTCGAGGAGGTTCTCGGGAAGGGCGCCGCAGTTGATGGACATGAACGGCCCCTCGGAGCGGGTCGAGAGGTTGTGGACGTACCGGGCCACGACCTCCTTCCCGGTGCCGCTCTCCCCCTGGATGAGCACCGTCGAATCGGTCGGCGCCACGTGCTCGGCGAGCCGGAGCACCTCCACGAAGCGCTTCGACTTGCCGATGGGCCGCTCGACGTTCCCGTTCCGCTCGCGGCGGCGGATCTCCTGCTTGAGCTGCTTGTTCTCGACGCGGACCGCGCGGTACTCGCTCGCCCGGCGGACGATCGCCACCAGGTCGTCGTTCGAGAACGGCTTCTGGATATAGTAGTAGGCGCCGAGATTGAGGGCGTCGATGGCGCTGCGGAGATCGGCCTGCGCGGTCATCAGAATGACCGGCGTCATCGGATCCTGCTCCTTGGCCGCGGCGAGGATGTCGAGGCCGCCCACGCCCGGCATCCGCACGTCGGAGAGGATGATGTCGTGCGTGCCGGTGCGGATCTGCTCGAGGCCCGCCTTTCCGCCTTGCGCCGTGGACACCTCGAACCCCTCGTTCCGGAGGAGGATCCGGAGCGTGTCGAGGATCCCCGATTCGTCGTCCACGACGAGAATGCTCGGCTTCTGGCTCATGCGACGTCCTCCGCCACCCAGGTGGCGGGTAGATAGATGGTGAATGTGGTGCCGGCGCCGGGCTCGGAATCGACGATCACGGCGCCGCGATGGGCCGCCACGGCCCGCTGCACGATGGCGAGGCCGAGCCCGGTGCCACCCGGGCGGCGGCTCACGAACGGCTCGAACATGCGCTCCCGGATCTCCTCGGGGATCCCCGGGCCGGTGTCCTGGACACTCAGGCGGATCGGCCTTTCCATCTGCAGGCCGGCAGGCAGCTCCCCCGACCGGGTCGGTCGGAGCGAGACGGTCACGTCGACGTCCGCCTCTCCCGCCGCCTGGACCGCGTTGAGGAGGAGGTTCACCAGCGTCCGGTGAAGCAGGTCCTCGTCCCCTTCGACGATCGTGGGCTCCCCCTCGACCACGAGGCGGGCGCGCGCGGTGCAGTCGGGATGTTCCTCGACCAGTCGCACGGCGGCGAGCGCCACCGCGTGGAGGTCCACCGGCTCGGCCCGCGTGGCCCGGACCCGCGAGAAGTCGAGGAACTCGCTCAGGAGCCGGCTCAGGCGATCGCTCTCGCGGACGATGAGGCCGGCGAGGGTGCGCTCATCCTCCCCCGCATGCTGCCCCCGCGCGAGCTGCTCCACCGAGCTCCGGATCGAGGCGAGGGGATTCCGGATCTCGTGCGCCAGCGAGGCGCTGAGCGCGGCCACCGCCTCCAGCCGCTCGGCCCGGAGCTGGAGCTCCTGGAGCTGCTTGGAGTCGGAGATGTCGGTGAAGATGGCGGTGACGGACGACGCGGCGTCGGGCTGCTGCTGAAAGGTGGTGGTGCTGAGCCCGATATGGAATTGGGTCCCGCCGTCGTGCACCACCAGGCCTTCGCCCCGGCTCACCTTCCGGCCGTGGCGTATCCCTGCCACCATCGCCGCCCAGAGCTCCGAGGAGCGGAGCTTCAGCCGGTCGAGGACCGGCTCGCCGATCATCGCTTCGCCGTCGAGGTGGAGCAGCTGCTGCGCCGTCGGGTTCATGAAGGCGAGCCGTCCGTGCGGGTCCACCGTCACGACGCCCGACCGGATGTTGCGGAGAATGACGTCCGCCTCGAGCCGGACCCGCTCGAGCTCCGTCTCCAGGGTGTGTGCCTCGAGTCCCGCCGCGCGAAGACGATGCCCCAGGATCGCCACCACAGCAAAGACGAGGTTGAAGACCACCACCTGCGCCCAGAGTGCGGCATCGGAGCCGCTCTGCTGGATGACGTCGACGGCGAAGACCGAGGAGGCGGCCAGCGCCATCGCCACGCCGAAGCCGATCGGGACCAGCACGGCGTAGGCGGCGATGAGCAGGACGTAGAGCGCCGGGGCGGCACCCCCCGTCGGCCCGAGGAAGCGCGCGAGGAGCGTGATGAGCGCCAGGTCCACCACGAACTGCGTGGCGAGGAAGATCGGGCCCGGCTCCCACCACTCGTTGCGGAGCATCCACGCGCCATAGGCCGTGACGAGCAGGGCGACGATGACGGCAATGGATGCGAGAAACGACGCCTGGGGAACGCGCGTCCAGACCAGCGCGCCCGCGATCAGCGTGGCGAGCGCGACGAGCAGACGCCCGCCGAAGAGCCACGTGAGCAGGGTCCGCTGATCAGGAAATGAGGTCTTGCCCGGCCGGTGGGATGCTGGCACGGGTAGAATATACCACGGCGACGCTGCCTAGTGCGCCCGGCGCTCCACCCCCGCGTAGGCTCCCTGCACACTGTGACGCCGCTCCGGCCCCGCAAAGGGCCCGAGGGAGCGGTTCTCGGCCGCCGGCCGCCCCGAGAGCGAGCTCGGCGAGTTCACGTGGGCACCGTCGTCCACGCCGACGCCGAGCCGGCCGACGAGCTCGCCCCCGAGCCAGCCGGTTCCCGCCGCGAGCAGGACGCCGAGGAATGAGAAGATCATCGCCTCGGCTGCCGGATCGGCGGGATCCGGCCGGCGCAGCAGCCAGCTCGCCGCGAAGAGCGCGACGACCGCGACGTTCCCGACCCCATGCAGGGTCCCGACGTAGCGGGCCCGCGTTCCCATGGGGATCCCGAAGTAGTCGATGGCGCCGAAGACCGCCGCCACGAGCCCGCTGATGACGCCCGCCGCAATCATGTAATAGGCCATCGTCGGCCAGAGGCCATCGTCCCGGAAGAGGCCGACCACGTCGAACACCACCGCCGTGGCGAGGAGTCCCAGCGGGAACACGATGAGCATCTGGTGAATCGGATGTCCGAGTAGCTTGGCTCTGCTCTCCATGCCGTCCTCCTGTGGCGAGTTACCGGGCCTGCAGCCGGCGGGCCGACGCGAGGTGCCGATGGAGCGTCGGCAGCATGTCCTCGATGAGCGCACGGAGGGCCGCGTCGTCGGCTGCGGGAAGGAAGCGCTCCTCCAGGCTCCTGATCGCTTCCTCGTGTACCCGGACCGCCCTGGCGAGATATGCCGTGTCCAGCTCGGCGCCCCGCTTCCCGGCCAGCTCCGGCACAGGCGCCTGGTCCGGCACCGGCGCCGGATCGTGCGACGCGACGTGCTGCTCGACGGCCCGGAGCGCTGCGGCGTGATCGCGTTCCACCGTGCGCGCAAACTCCCGGATCGCGTCACTCCCCGTCTGCTTCAGCGCAAGTCGGGCGTCGCGGATGGCCGAGCGGTTGACGTCCGCGAGCGCGGTGACGATGGCCGGGGCGTCGAGGGGTCGCGTGCCTCCCATCTCCCCCCGGACGTCGCCGCTGGTGTTGGCCTGCGCCCCCGTCGTACCGGTCCCGCTCAGCCCGGCGCCGAGCGAATCGGCGGTCGTCCCGGTCTCGTACGCGTCCTCCGCAACGCCGGTATCCCGCTGCTCCGCCCCGCCTCCACCGCACCCGATTGCGAGCCCCAGTCCGGCCACGACCGCTGCCGTTGTCCTTGCCCGCATGCTGACCTCCTAGTGTCCCGCGGTCCCCTCCGGCGCCGCCGCGGTCGGCACGCTCCGGTCGGCCGGCCGGCCGGCGTTGCCGTCGGCCCGGTTGTGGTGGATCGTCCCGCCGCTGTCCCCCGCGATGGGTCCCGATACTGCCGACGTGTCGGCCCCGCCCGTCACTTCGAGGTGCGCCGCCTCCGGCGCCTCCCCCGCCGCCTCACCGTAATCCGGTTCACAACCGCCGAGCAGGGCCAGGGCTGCGATTGCGAGCAGTGAACGCCTCATCCCGATTCGTCCTTTCCGCAGTGAGTGCCGGCGCGCCCATTATCGGCAAATACGCGCCGTTCGAATGTGACCGATGACCAGCAGAAACTCAGGGCCGGTGGCCCGATGCTGCGGCCGAGAGGGGAACCCGGCCCCACGCGTACAGCGCGCGATAGAAATCCCGATTCCGCTCGATGATCCGAACGTAGTTGCGGGTTTCCACATAGGGAATTCGCTCGATGAACATCTCGACGTCGCCGGTTCCCCGCTTCTCCTTCCAGCGCTCGACCCGCGACGCCCCGGCGTTGTAAGCGGCCAGGACGTGAGCGGTGGGCTCGTAGCGCCCGTCGAGCTCCGCGAGATGCGCCATGCCGAGCTGCACGTTCACGTCCGCCTGATAGAGCAGCACCGGGTCCCAGACCGGGAAGCGGAGACCCCGCGCCACGGCGCGTCCCACCGCCGGCATGACCTGCATGAGCCCCCGGGCCCCCGCCGCCGAGGTGGCCGACGGCGTAAAGCTCGATTCCTGGCGGATCAGTGCGGCCGCGAACGCGGGCTCGACGCCATGCGTGCGCGCCTCGGCCTCGAGCGGCTCCTGGTGAACGAGAGGATAGAGCAGCCGGTAGGTCCGGGCGTCGTTCGGTGCCCCGCGCGCCACGGCCCGCCAGGCGAGGCGAATTCCGCGCGAAGCAAGGTCGTGCGAGCGGAAGGCGTTGGCGATCGCGAGGAGCCGCTCCGCCGAGGAATCCCCCCGCTCCATGAGGAAGTCGCGCTCCCACTCCGCCTCGCGGCCCATGCCGAGGCGCTCGAGCAGCGCCGCGCGCGCGAGCGCACTGTCGGCATCGGGGACGGGGATGAAGCGATCGGGCGCAGGCTCCGGAAGCCAGGCGGGTTCCCCAAGTCGTCCGCTCGCGAGGGCACCATAGTATCCGGCGCGGTCCGCGGAGACCGTTTCCCGCCATCGGGCACGTGCCGCGGCCGTATCGCCCGCTGCGGCCAACGCCCGCCCCGCCCAGTACCGCGCGGCGGCCACCTCGGAGCTCTGCGGGTAGAGCCGGCGAAGGTCGTCGAGCTCGCGCGCGGCGGTCGCGTGATTGCCGGCGACATGCGCGATCAGCGCAGCGCGGAAGGCGGCCGCCGGAGCGACCGATGCGCGCGGATGCCGCGCCACGATGGCGCGGAAGGCGTCCCGGGCCGCGGCATCGCGCCGCTCGTCGGTGGCCAGGTCGCCCAGCAGGAAGAGTGCGCGGCCGGCGGCATTGGTCTGCCTGGGAAACCGGCTTCCGATGGCGCGGAGCGCGCGGCGGCCCGGCTCGAGCCGTCCATCCCGGACCAGCGCCCGCGCTCTCTCATACGCCGCCATGGCGGCGAGGGATTCCGGCGCCTTCACCCTGGCGAACTCGCGCGCCGCCTCGGCATACCGCCCGAGGGCAAAGAGGTGACGCCCGAACTCGTAGTGATCTTCCGACGTCGCGACGGATCCGCGGAGGCCGCGCTCGAACGCCAGGACCACCCGCGAGGAGCTCCCTCCCGACGCGAGCGCCCGAGCCACGGCGAGCTCGACCTCGGCGCCGAGAGGAGCGAAGGCGGCGTCGAGTGCCGCGGCCGCCGCCCGGGCGCGCCCCGTTCCCGGTTCCTCGCGCAACACCTCCACGAGCTCCCGCCGGAAGGCCGCGCGCGCCGAATCGCTGCCGCGCACCGAGGCGAACCGGTAGCGATACGCGGCGTTCCAGTCCCCGAGCGAGGCGTAGAGCGCGGCCGCGCCGCTCGAGTCGGCGCTCCGGGCGAGCGCCTCGGCGCGTCCCGCGGTGAGCCGCTCACGCGCGACGAAGGAGGTGACCGCCGCGAAGCGCCGGTCCCGCTCGGCGGGATCCCGCGTCACGATCGCCGCCCGGTAGGTGAGCCATTCCCCGATGTCCGGAAGGAGGCGGGCGGCCCCGGCGTAAGCCGCCGCCGCGGCCGGCAGGGAGTCGAGCCGGTCGAGTGCCCGGGCGAGGATCACCAGCCGCTCGCCGCGCACCGTGTCCCCGGCCGCCGCCTGGACCGCACGCGCGGCATGCTCCGCCGCCAGACTGTCGGCCCGGCGCGCAAGCGCCGCGCGCGCGAGCAGCGCGCGTCCCTCCCCCGCGAACGCGGAGTCGAGCCAGGTCGCGTTGCCGATGAGCCGCTCGACTTCGCTCCATCCCTCCCATCCGCTCGCCGCGCGGGCACCGAGGAGCTCGATCTCCGGGGTGCGGCGCGCGGGATCGGCGAGCACCGGGGCGATGAGACGGCTCGCCCGCCAGTAGAGACCGCGCGCGAGCGCCTCCCGCGCCGCGTCGACCACCGAGTCGGTGGCACCGGGAGACGCCGGCGGCGGCACCGCGGCGAGCCGGCCGGGCGTCGGGAGGGGGCAGAAGAGGGTCAGGGACAGCGCAAGAAGGGACAACACTCGGGGCACCTCGGGTGCTCGATGCGGAGAAGGCGGGGATCGCCGGCGCCAAGCCGCACGGACCGTACCACCCGTTGGGGCGCCGTGAGAGCCTGCTGCGTATCCGGTCGTGATGGTAGAATGAACACATGTCACATGCGCGAGACAACCGCCGGGGCGAGCCGTCGGGCGACGACGATCGCGTCCGCCTGGACAAGTGGCTCTGGGCCGCCCGCTTCTTCAAGACGCGCGCGCTCGCCGCGGAGGCGATCACGGGCGGGAAGGTGGAGGTGAACGACGCGGACGTGAAGCGGGCGCGCCCGGTGAGCGTGGGGGATACGATCCGCATCCGACTCGGCCCCTACGAGCACCGCGTCGTGGTCCGCGCGCTCTCCGGGCGGCGCGGGCCCGCCGCGGAAGCGGCATTGCTCTACGAGGAGACCGCCGAGAGCCGCGAGGCCCGCGAGCGGCTGGCCTGGCAGCTCAGGCACGCTCCCGCCCTGGTCCACGACGAAAAAGGCCGGCCCACGAAGCGGGACCGGCGCGAAATCGGGAAACTGAAGGGTCGACAGTAGCCTACTGCATGTTCTCCGCCATCGCCTCGCCGAACTCGCTCGTCTTGAGCAGCGTGGCTCCTTCCATCAGGCGCTCGAAGTCGTAGGTCACGTGCTTCTGGGCGATGGTCTTCTCGAGCGAGCGGATGATGAGGTCCGCCGCCTCATCCCATCCGAGGTAGCGCAGCATCATCTCGCCGGAGAGGATCACCGACCCGGGGTTCACCTTGTCCTGGTTGGCGTATTTCGGCGCGGTGCCGTGGGTGGCCTCGAAGACGGCATGGCCGGTGACGTAGTTGATGTTCGCTCCCGGAGCGATCCCGATCCCGCCCACCTGTGCCGCGAGCGCGTCGGAGATGTAGTCGCCGTTCAGGTTGGGCGTGGCCACCACGCTGTACTCGGAGGGACGGGTCAGGATCTGCTGCAGGAAGGCGTCGGCGATCACGTCCTTCACCACCGTGCCACCCGGGAGCCGGAGCCACGGGCCGCCGTCGATCTCGGTCCCGCCGAACTCCTCCTTCGCAAGCTGGTAGCCCCAGTCCCGGAAGCCCCCCTCCGTGAACTTCATGATGTTGCCCTTGTGGACCAGCGTCACGCTCGGGAGCTTCCGGCTCACGGCATGCTGCAGCGCTGCCCGGATGAGGCGCTTCGACCCCTCCTCCGAGATCGGCTTGATGCCGATGGCGCTGGACCCGGGGAAGCGGATCGACTTCACCCCGAGCTCCTCCTGCAGGAAGGCGATCAGCTTCCGGACCTCGGGTGTCCCCGCGCGATACTCGATCCCGGCGTAGATGTCCTCGGTATTCTCCCGATAGACGATCATGTCCACCTGATCCGGCGCCTTCACCGGAGACGGGACCCCCTTGAACCACCGCACCGGCCGCACGCAGGCGTACAGGTCGAGCTGCTGCCGGAGCGCCACGTTGAGGGAGCGGAATCCGCCACCCACCGGCGTCGTAAGCGGGCCCTTGATCGCCACGAGGTGGTGCCGGATGGCCGTCAATGTGTCGGCCGGCAGCCAGTCGTCCAGCGCCTCCTTCGACTTTTCGCCGGCCAGCACCTCGAACCACGCAATGCGCCGGCGCCCGCCGTACGCCCGCTCGACCGCGGCATCGAAGACCCGCCGCGAGGCGCGCCAGATGTCCGGGCCGGTTCCGTCGCCCTCGATGAAGGGGATGATCGGGTGGTCGGGAACCTGGAGCCGGCCCGATACCATGCGGATTGCCTCCCCGTCGGCGGGGGGCGTGAGATGCGCGTAGGTGGGAGTGGTCATGCCGAAAAAGTAACGGCGGCAGTGGCAGGTGGAAGCCCGTCGCTTGCGCGGACGTCCCCCATTCCACAGATTGGCTTCATGAGCGAGCATCGCGCGGCGTTCGTGGCGTTCGGCTTCTTCTTTGGCTTTCCCTCCGGGGGCCGAAGTCGGGCTGGCGCGCGCCGCTGACGCGAGCAGAGCTACGACGACGGGCCCCCGGTTCTCCGGGGGCCCTTTTTCATGCCATTCACGAGGGACATCATGCTCATCGTCACGCGCCCCGGCATCACCGAAGCGGAGCTCCTCCACCTGCAGGAGCGGGTGGAATCGCTCGGGCTCCAGGCCCACGTCCTCCACGGCGAGCAGCGGATCGTCGTGGCCTGCGTCGGCGACGACGCGATCCTCGCCGAGGTGCCGCTCCTCGCCCTGCCCGGC
>DASTYH010000114.1:0-2701 GCA_035765075.1 Gemmatimonadales bacterium | reverse complement strand
ATCGGCTCGGCCGGCTCCTTTCCGACCGGGGGGAGGGGAGTGGAGCGTACCAGCTCGCGCTCGGCTCGCCTGCCTCGGAGGCGGGGCCTGCAGGGCCGCTCAGCTGGCGCCGCGTGGGGTGGTCGATCCGCGCCGAGCGCGCGATCGCGCTTCCCGGGGAAGCCCGGGAGGTACAGGCGCGCATCGCCCTGCGGGGTCCGCTTCGCCTTGCGGCGCGGGGAGCGCTCCTGCTCATTGCCGACGCCATCCTTCTCGGCGCCCTGGCGCTCATTTCCGACGCGCTTCTCCGGGAGCCGCATCCCGGGCGGATGACCTGGCGCCGCCTCGGCGGCTCCTTCCGGCTCCGGCTCGCGCTCGCGCTCGCGATGTTCTTCGTGCTGCCGACCGTTGCCTTTGCCGCGTGGTCCTTCACGCATTTCGGCGATGAGGCAGAGAGAGGACGCGATCTCCTGGTCACCGAGACGCTGCGAAACGCCGCGGAAGGTGCAGGTGCCCTGCTCCGAACCCCGGGCGTGCCCGTCACCGAGGCCCTCCGGCGGCTCAGCGAGCGCGTGGATGCCGATCTCGTGCTCTACCGCGGCGGCGGACTCGTGGCGACCAGCGCACCGCTCCTGAGTGAGCTGGGAGTGGTCCCTCCGTACATGGATCCTGCCGCCTTCCGCCCGCTCGCCCTCGGCGGCGAAGTCGAGATGACGCGGGACGGCGTCGTGCCCCAGCTGGCGGAACGCTTCGGCTACCGGGTGATCGAATTCGCGCCGACCGGCGGAATCGGCGTGCTGGCGAGCCCGCAGGTGAGCCGCGCGCTCGATCCGGAAGACGAGCAGTTCGAGCTGGCGCTCGTGCTGCTGCTCGCCACGATCACCGGCATCGTCGCCGCCGTGGCCGGGGCCGGGCTCGCATCGCGGGCGCTTTCGCGGCCGGTGGCGGACCTCCGCCGGGCAGCCATGGCGGTCGGCCAGGGCTCGGTGCCGCCCCTCCCGGCCACCACACCACCCGTCGAGTTCGAGCCCGTCTTCGGCGCCTTTCACCGGATGGCGGCGGATGTCCGCGCCAGCCAGCGCGCGCTCGAGGAGTCGCGCCGGCGCACCGCCGCGGTCCTCGCCACTGTCGCCACGGGCGTGATCGCGCTCGATCCCGACGGTCGGGTCCTCATTGCCAATCCGCAGGCCACGGATCTGCTCGAGACCGAGCTCCCCGAGGGGGCGCACCTCGCCGATCTCCTCTCGCCGACCTGGGAATCGCTGCATGACGCGCTGGCCGGCGTCATGGCCGATCCCGCGCGCCCCGGCGATGCGTTCGAGGTGTCGGCGGGCACCCGGCGGGTGAGCGTGCAGGTCGCGCCACTGGGCGCGGAGCTGAGCGGCGTGGTCCTCGCGCTCACCGATGTCACCCGACTCTCCCAGGCGGAACGGGTTCTCGCCTGGGGCGAAATGGCTCGCCAGGTTGCCCACGAGATCAAGAACCCGTTGACGCCGGTGCGCCTGGGGATCCAGCACCTCCACCGGGTCTACCGCGACCGGCGCGAGGATTTCGCCGCCACGCTGGACGAGACGAGTCGGCGCATTCTGGGCGAGATCGATCGGCTGGACACCATTGCGCGGGCCTTCAGCCGCTTCGCCGTTCCGGGCGAGGAGGCGCCGCCGGTGCAGCGAGTGGATGTCGCGGCCATCGCCTCCGAGGTGGCCCAGCTGTATCAGCTCGCCGGCGAGGGGACGACGATCCGGTATGCGGCCAGCGGACCGGTCTGGGGCATGGCGCGGCGCGACGAGGTCAAGGAAGTGCTGGTCAACCTCTTCGAGAATGCGCGGAGTGCGGGGGCGTCCGCGATCACGCTGACCGTCGAGCCGGGACTCGTGCGCGTGGCGGATGATGGCGCGGGGATTCCGGAGGAGCTTCTCCCGCGGATCTTCGAGCCGCGGTTCTCGACGACGACGAGCGGCTCCGGACTCGGGCTCGCGATCGTGCGACGTCTGGTGGAGAGCTGGGGCGGGACGGTGACGGTGGAGAGCGAATCGGGGAAGGGAACCGAAGTCAGGATCGGCATTCCGCGGAGCGCTTAGCGCGCTCCGGATCCTCAGCGCGCGCTCCGGCCTCGCGCCGTGAGCACCTGCATTGCGGTCGTCACATAGCGGTCGTCCTCGAGTTCGGTCCGGAGCGCCGCCTCCTCCCCCCACATCTGCCGCACGATCTCCGAGCGAATCCGCTCCCGTACCCGGCCGCCGATCCGCGTGTACGAAGCACGCGTCATGCTCGCGCCGGCTGCCTCGAACTGGGTCCAGAGCTCCGACACCATGCCCGGCGTGACGGTGGCGTTCAGCACCACTCCCGATCCCGCCGCGCGCAGGTTGGTCACATAGGCCGCGACGACCGCATTGAAGAGTTCCGCATCGCGCCCGAGCGCCCGGTCGAGCGCACGCTGCGAGATCATCAATCCGCCGCGCACCGGCACATCGGGAATCACGCCGGACGTCGAGTCGGGCCGCTGGATGCTGTAGCCATCGGGGGAATACCACCGGGCGGTGGTGAACTTGACCGCGACCTCTTCACCGAGCGGGAAGGTGGTCTGAATGACGCCCTTGCCGAAGGTGGGCGCCCCCACGATCGTGGCGCGCCCGTGGTCCTTGAGGGCCGCGGCCATCAGCTCGGATGCGCTCGCCGTCGAGCCGTTTACCAGGAGGACGAGTCCCAGGTCCGGCCACGC
>DASTYH010000113.1:0-4049 GCA_035765075.1 Gemmatimonadales bacterium | reverse complement strand
GGTCGCCGAGAGCGGCCCCCGCTCCCAGTAGGCGAGCTCCACCGGGTTGCGGGCGTTGGTGAAGTCCCAGACCGAGATGCCGCCCTGATACCACGCCTGCACCATGATCTCGCGGCCCGGCACCGGAATGAGCGAGCCGTTGTGCGCCACGCAGTTCTCGAGCACCGTCTGCGCCGCCGGCATCTTGTAGTAGCTCTGGAACACCATCTTGCCGTTCACGAGCGTGAAGATGGCGTTGGCGCCCCACTCCTTCTTGTCGGTGGCGCGGCACTTCGGCGCGCCGCCGCCGCCCCACTCGTCGGAGAAGAGGATCTTGTCGCCGTCGTTGCTGAACGTGGCGGAGTGCCAGTACGAGAAGTTCGAGTCGGCCACGGCATCTATGCGGCGCGGGTTGGCCACGTCGCTGATGTCGAGGAGCAGGCCGTACCCGCCGCAGGCGCCGCCCGCCAGCCCGATCGCCGGGTAGACGGTGATGTCGTGGCACTGCGAGGGGCCGCGCCGCTGCTGGCCCGCCTGGCCGGGGGCCTGCGGGCCGATCTGGCGCGCAATGTACCGGTCCACGATGACCTGGAGCGAATCGCGCAGCAGCGCGCTGTCCGCCGCGGTGGGGGCGCCGGTCCCGTTCCGCGCCTTCACCATGCTGTCCAGGATGGGCCTCACGAACTGCGGCGGCACCATCTGCTCCTCACCCATGACGGTCGCCGTATAGGCGCCGCGCGCCTTGGCCTGGGCCAGCCGCTCCTTCCGCGCGGCGATGTCCTCCGGCGCGTCGCCGTGCTCCGGCGGGGCGGTGAGGCCCTCGAAGATGCGCGGCTGGCTCACGATGGCCGCCTGCTGCGGATTGGCGAGCGGCACCCGGATGACCTCGATCCGGAAGAGCGCCGAATTCGGGTCCTCGTCGGGCGAGAGCCGCGAGCATCCCGGGAGCTCGTTGGGCGAGCGCACTCCGGCCGAGCCGGAGACGTAGATGTAGATGTTCTCCTTGTCCTTCGGATCCTCGACCACGGTGTGCGTGTGCGAGCCGCGGCACGTCTGCACGTTGGCGACGTACTTCGGGTTCGCAATGTCGGTCGCATCGAAGATGCGGATGCCGCGGAGCCGCTCGGCGCTCACGGTGTCCTGGACGCCCTGCGTGCCGCAGTCGAGCCGGCCGCTCGTGCCCTCTCCGGAGACGAAGAGGAGGTTCTTGTAGACCGAGACGTCGCTCTGCGAGGCGGGGCAGAGGTACGCGGTCTTGAGGGTCGGCTTGGCGGGATTGGAGATGTCCCAGACCTGATAGCCGTTGTAGTTGCCCTGGATCGCGTAGTTGCCGAGGAATGCGAGATCGGAATTGGTCACCCCGACGAACTTCTCCGACGGCGGGGTGTTCGAGACGAGCCGCATGTTCCAGGCGGCCTCCTCCGCATTCATCGCGCCGGCCCGAAGCCCGACGCGCGGGTCGGGTGAGGGCGGGGCTGCGTCCGCGGACGCCGTCCCCACACCGGTGCCGGTGGACGAGGTGGAGGTTGCGCAGGCGGCGATGGCGAGCATCGCCGCAAGCGGGAACAGACGTCGAGCTGATACCATGCGCGGGTCCTGTTGAAGTCGGGAAATGGTGAAGGGTCGGAATCGGAACATCGTCGTCACTGGCTCGCCCCGCCCCCGGGAAGGGCGTCGAGCATCAACTGCATGCGACCGATCTCCGTGGTCTGCTCGGCGTACACGTCCGAGGCGATCCGGAAGACCACGTCGTTCTGGGCGGCGCCCTGCGAGCCGAAGAGCTCGTCCACCATGGTGAGCGCCCCCTGATGATGCCGGATCATGAGCGTCAGGTAGAGCCGGTCGAAGTCGGCGCCGCGGGCACGGTCGAGCCGGGCGAGCTCCTCCTCGCTCAACATCCCCGGCATGTGCCGGGAATGGTCCATCGGCATCGTGCCGGCCGTGTCGACCTCGACGGTCGGCCTGCCGTGGGTGCGGAGCCACCGCTGCATGATGTCGATCTCGTCCTGCTGCCCGACCACGATCCGCTCGGCCAGCCGGCCGAGCTCGGCACTCGCCCCGTGCGTGGGAGCCCAGCGGGAAATGCGGATCGCCTGGGCGTGGTGGTGGATCATGTCCGACATGAAGCGCACGTCCGGCTCGCTGGGCGGCAGGGCCTCCGGTCCGACCTGGGGCTCCGGGAGGCCGGCGGCAGGCTCCGGCGCGCGGCTGCAGCCGGTGAGCGCCGCCAGGGCGACGATGGCGGCGGGAAGCCGGCGGTGGAAAATGGCAGTCAAACGGTCAGACTCCTCGATAGAGCGCTGGATCCGGGGGACTCTCATTCTACGGCGACAGGCCCCCTTCCGGGAGGTCGTCGCCCGTTCCGGACGGAAACATGCCCCCGACTGTTTCAGGGGAAGATGCCGAGCTGCTCGTAGCTCAGGGCCACCTTGTCGATGGCCACGATCATCGCCGCGGTGCGGAGGTCCACCTCGCCCTGCCGCTTCCAGGTCTCCCGGATCGGGTGGTAGGCGCCGATCATCGTCTCCTCCAGGCCCGAGTTCACAAGGTCCTCCTCGCTCGCACCCTGGGTGACCCGCTCGACCTCCTCGGGGCTGAACTTCCGCTCCGTGGCCCCCTCGACGGCGCGGAGGAGCCGGCCGTAGGCGCCCTGATCGAACCGCTTCTCCATCCGCCCGAAGCGCACGTGCCCCAGGTTCTTGACCCACTCGAAGTAGGACACCGTGACGCCCCCGGCATTGATGAAGGCATCGGGGATGACCAGTATCCCGCGGCTGGCCAGGATGGCGTCCGCTTCCGGGGTGGTCGGCCCGTTCGCCGCCTCGACCACGATCTTCGTCCTGAGGCGGGGGGCGTTCTCCTCGGTGATCTGGCGCTCGAGGGCCGCGGGAATGAGGATGTCGCAGTCGACCTCGAGTGCGTCCTCGCGGCGCGCCAGGTTCGTGGCCCCGGGAAAGTCGACGATGCCCTTCCGGTCCATCCGGTGCGCCATGACCCGGTCGATGTCGAGTCCGGCGGGATTGGCGATGGCCCCTTCCGACTCCGAGAGGGCGACGAGAACCGCGCCCGCCTCCTGGAAGAACTTCGCGGCATGGTAGCCGACATTTCCCAGGCCCTGGACGACGACCCGCTTTCCCGCGATCCCGGGCGCGAGTCCGAGCGCCTTCATGTCCTCGGCGACGCCGCAAGCCTCGCGGACGCCGTAGAAGACGCCGCGCCCCGTCGCCTCGGTCCGGCCGCGGATGCCGCCCGAGCTCACCGGCTTGGCGGTGACGCAGGCGAGCGCATCGAGCTCCCCCGCCCTCAGCTGGCTGTACGTGTCCGCGATCCAGGCCATCTCGCGGGAACTGGTGCCGACGTCCGGCGCCGGGACATCGAGCCCCGGCCCGATGAAGTTCTTCCGGACGAGCTCGAAGGTGTAGCGGCGCGTGATCCGCTCGAGCTCGGCCGGGGTATAGCGCTTGGCGTTGAGCCGGATCCCTCCCTTGGCACCCCCGAACGGGACGTCCACCAGCGCGCACTTGTAGGTCATGAGGGCCGCGAGCGCCTGCACCTCCTCGGCGTCCACCGTCTCGGCGTAGCGGATTCCGCCCTTGCACGGCAACTTGTGGTGGCTGTGCTCCGCCCGCCACGCATGCATCACCTCGATGCGGCCGTCGTCGCGCTTGATCGGGAAACTGGTGTAGAAGAGGTTCTTGCAGGCCTTGATGTTGGCCAGCAGGGCGGGGTCGTGGCGGGTGAAGCTGGCGGCGTGATCGAAGCTGCGATCGACCTGCTCCAGAAACCGCGAGCCGAGCGACATGAAGTCATCTCCCTTGAATGCGAAGGCGCGCACGCGCGATGAATCGCGCCCGCGCGGCGAATACGGATTATACCCTCGTGCAGGGGCCGCGCATGAAGAACGTGCGGAAGGGGTCGGCAGCATGGGGTGGCCCCTGCAACGGCTGCACCGATAGTCCACTTCAAACTGGGGAGGCGACCATGCCGGACGATCGAACCGGGCAGGGCCGGGTGACGCCCTGGCATCTCTGGGTGGTTGGCGGGCTCGCCATACTCTGGAACGGCATCGG
>DASTYH010000112.1:0-2411 GCA_035765075.1 Gemmatimonadales bacterium | reverse complement strand
TGGCCAGATCCGGGCGATCGAATCGGGAAACGACGCGTCCAGTGGCGGATCCGCCAGTGCTCGCAGCGTGATGATGCGGCCCGCGCCGGCGCGGGCCACGTCGAGCGGCGCAGATGGCGGAAGGCGGGACCATCCGCCGGGGGCTGCGAGCAGGGTGGCGCCGCGATGAATGGCGGTGACGACCGAGTCGCCCGGTGCGGAGTCGCCGAGCCAGACGATCCAGTCCCCGGCGAGCGGCGAGGTCGACCCGAGGCCGGCAACGACGACCGAGTCGCCCCGCATTTCCGCCACCGCCCTGAACGCCGCCGTGACCCTTGCTCCGGCGCCGCTCGTGGCGCTGTCCGCGTGAACCAGCACGCGGTGCGTCCCCCGCTCACGCCCCCCCGCCGCGACCGGACCGTCCACCCTCGGCACCAGCCGGATCGAGACGGACGACGCGAGCGCCGGGCGCGACCCCGCGACCCGAACGCTCGCGGGAAAGACGGCGGTGATGGACGAACCGGCGGGGAGCCGTGCGACGCGCTCGGCCAGGATCGACCAGGTGTCTCCGTCCGGCGTGAGCTCGACGTCCGCCCCCTCCGCCGAGAGCGAGTCGATCAATGCGCGGTGCGGCCCTTCCGTCTCCGTGAGCTCCGGCGAGACCACCACGAGGGAGCGCGGCGTGCCGGGCTGCGGCGGGAAGTCGATCCACGGCTCCGCGAGAACGAGGGCGAGAGCGGCCAGCAGGAGGAGCCGGACGGCAAGGAGGGGAAGCTCGCTGAGCCGCGAGCGGGCGCGTCGGACGGGGGCCGCTCCCTCGAGGTGCCGGAGCGAGCCGACGAGGACGGGTTTCTTCGGCGTGCGGCGTGCGAGGTGAAGGAGCAGGGGAATGGCCAGCGCGAGGAGCGCGGCGAGCCCCATCGGCGACGCGAACCCCATCAGAGCCGCGCGCGAGCGGCCAGGGCCCGGGCGAGGGCCACGTCAAGCGGCTCGTCGAGGCGGATGCGGCGATAGGCGATGCGCTGCTCGCCGAGCTCGAGCTCGAGCTCGCGCAGCGACGCGGCGAGCGACTGCAGGTAACGGAGCCGCGCCTCGTCGGTGGCGACGTCCACCGTGCGGCCCGTCTCTGCCTCCTCGAACGTCACGTCGCCATGGTAGTCGAACTCGAGTTCGCGGCGACCCGTGAGATGGAGGACGCCGACGTCGTGCCTGAGCGCGGCGAGCTTCCGGAGCGCTCCGCGGATCTCGCTGGCGCGCTCGCTCAGGTCGGTGATCACCAGCGTGACGCCGCGGCTGGCCCCGCCGAGGACCGGCCCCTCCAGGTTGCGCCAGCCGGGCCACGCTCCCGCCGGTACGGAGGCACTCAGCCGGTGGAGCAGCCGGTTGAGGTGCGGGCGCCCGCGGTCGGGTCGCGTGGCCTCCACCCGCCCATCGCGGATGAGCGCCAGGCCGAGCGCATCGCCCTGGCGAAAGGCGATCAGCGCGAGTGCGGCGGCGAGCATCCGGCCGTAGTCGAAGCGGGACACGCCATCCTCCGCGGCGCGCATCGAATCGGTGGCGTCGAGGATGACGCGGACGGTGACGCTCGTCTCCGCTTCCGATTCGCGGACGAAATACCGGTCGGAGCGCGCAAAGAGCTTCCAGTCGACGCGGCGGAGATCGTCTCCCGCCTGATAGCTCCGATACTGGCTGAACTCCACGCCCGTGCCCTGCATCCGGCTCGGGTGCGATCCGAACATGAAGCCATCCACGATCATGCGGGCGATCAGCTCGAGATCGGCGACGGCGGCGAGCGTGCGCGCGTCGAGCGGATTCACTGCGAGCGGATTCACCGGAGGAGAGCCGGCGGCTCCGGGACCGAGGCGAGCAGCCGGGCGGTGATGTCGTCCGCCGTGACCCCTTCGGCCTCGGCGCGGTAGTTCACCAGGATGCGGTGGCGGAATACCGGAGGCGCCACGGCACGGAGGTCCGCAAGGGTCACGGCGAACCGCCCCTCGAGGATCGCGCGCGCCTTGGCGGCGAGGATGAGCGCCTGACCCGCCCGCGGGCCGGCGCCCCAGCGCACGAGCTCCCGCACCGGCGCGAGCGGCGAGCCGACGGGGCGCGAGGCGCGCACCAGCCGCGTGACGTAGTCGAGAAGGGGATCGGCGAGACGGACGTCGCGCACCAGCGCCTGCGCCTGGAGGATCTCGGCGGCGGAGATCACTGCGCTGGCGCGGGGGCGCGCGGCCCCGGTCGTCCGCGCGAGGATCTCCCGCTCCTCGGCCTCGGCCGGGTAATCCACGCGGATGTGCAGGAGGAACCGGTCGAGCTGGGCCTCGGGGAGCGGGTAGGTCCCGGACTGCTCGATCGGGTTCTGCGTGGCGAGGACGAAGAAGGGGAGGTCGAGCGGATACGACGTCCCCCCCCAGGTGACCGCCTGCTCCTGCATC
>DASTYH010000111.1:0-9318 GCA_035765075.1 Gemmatimonadales bacterium | reverse complement strand
TCGCGCATCGCCGTCTCGAACTGCACCTCGAGGAGCCGGTCGATCGAATCGAAGAGCGAGCGCCCGACGATGAGCGTGCCCATCGAGAGCGCGATGCCGATCGCGGAGAGCGCGGTGCGGAGCGGCCGACGCTCGAGCTCGCGGGCCACCATGCGCCAGGCGGTCCCGATGAATCGCTGCAGGCCGAGCCGATCCACGAAGAGCGGCCGGTACACGGTGGGGGCGGGCGGGCGCATCGCCTCCGCGGGCGCGAGCCGCATGATCCGCCGGGCGGCCGACAGGGCGCCCGCGGCGGCAGCCGCAAGGCTCGCGAGCGCGCCCGTGGCGATCATCGGCAGTGTCAGCCGGTGCTCGAGATACGGGAGATTGAATGAGTCGCCGTAGACGCCGGTGAGCCCCCGCCCAAGCCATCCGCCCGCCGCGACCCCGATTGCCGTCCCGAGGAGCACGATCAGCGAGACAAAGCCGAAATAGTGCAGCGCGACGGCGCGATCGGAGTAGCCGATCGCCTTCAGCGTCGCGATCTCCGCGCGCTGCAGCTCCACGAGCCGGCTCAGGACGATGTTGAGGAGAAACGCGGACACTCCGAGAAAGATGAGCGGCACCGTGGTGGCATAGCTTCGAAGCTGCGCCAGCTCGCCCTCCAGGATCTCGTTGGAGCTCTGCCTCCGGCGCTCCACCGCCCCGAGCCCTCCATAGGGCTCGAGCAGCACATCGATCTCGGCGATGACGGCGCCGGGCGCTGCGCCGGGGGAAAGTCCCAGGACGACGTCGTTGAAGGCACCCGACATCCCGAGCGCCGCTGCGGCGCTTTCCTCCTCCATCCAGATCACGGCCGTTCCCTCCTCGTTCAGGGACGCCGAACCGATCTGCGCCGGATAGACGTACTCCGGGGAGTTCCCCAGACCCACGATCCGGAGCACCTGGCGGACGCCCTTGACGACCACCGCGAGCGTATCGCCCGGCGCGATCGAGCGCCGGCGGGCGAACCGGGCGAGGAGCACGACCTCCTCCGCCCGCCCCGGTTCCGGATACCGGCCCTGCTCGAGGCGTACCCCGTTCAGGGGTGCGATTCCCGACGGGGGAATCGAGACGAGGATCCCCACGGGGGGCTGCGCTTCCCCTGCGAGCGGAATCCGGATCTGGTCAACGACCCGCGTGTAGGCGCGCTCCACGCCCGGAAGGAGCTCGACCCGCTCGCGGAGCGCATTGGGGGCGCGGCGGAGGCGGGCGAATACGTCGCCGAAGCGCTCGGCGTCGTAGTAGGTCGTGCGGGCCCGGGAAAGCGCCGCGTGGGAGCTCCGGAGCGCCAGGAACCCGGTGATGCCGCTGCCCACCACCAAGGCCACCGTGAGCACCTGCCCGCGCATGCGCAGGACGTCCCGAAGGAGCTTCCGCTCGAGGGCCCTCACCAGGTGATCTCCCTCGCCGGAACCCGCGCCGTATTCCACTCATCGCCGGCGATTCGCCCATCGGCGAGGGTAACGACGCGGTCCGCGAAGCGGGACATGGGGACGTGGTGCGTGATCACCACCGTGGTCGTTCCGAGCTCGCGGTTGACCCGCTCGATCGTCTCGAGAACGAGGCGGCCCGTCTGGAAATCCAGCGCGCCGGTGGGCTCGTCGCAGAGGAGGACGTCGGGGCGCTTGGCGACGGCGCGCGCGATCGCCACCCGCTGCTGCTCGCCGCCCGACAGCTGGGAGGGGAAGTGGTCGAGCCGGTCACCGAGGCCCACGAGGCCGAGCATCTCCTCCGGGGACCACGATTCGTCCACGATGTCGGTGACGAGGGCGACGTTCTCTCGTGCGGTGAGGCTCGGGATCAGGTTGTAGAACTGGAAGACGAAGCCCACGTGCGCCCGCCGGTACCGCGTGAGCGCGCCCTCGTCCGCCGAGGTGAGCGACATCCCGCGGTAGGAAACCTCGCCCGATGTCGGCACATCGAGCCCGCCCAGGATGTTGAGGAGCGTGGACTTGCCGCTGCCGGATGCCCCGAGCAGCACCAGGAGCTCCCCTTCGTGCAGGGTGAGGTCGATCCCCCGGAGGGCGGGGACCTGCACCTCGCCCATGGTGTACACCTTCGTCACCCCGCGGGCGGCGAGGACGGGCACGGATTCGGACAGCGGTCGGGCGGCAGCGCTCATCGCCTGTCCTCCGGACAGAGCGGGTCCGCCTCAATTCTCGCCCCGAGGTAGTGAATCGCCCGCCAAGGGGCGCTGAAGAAATCCTCACGAAGCGGGGTGAGCCGCCTTTCATGGCCATTTCCCGGACTCTTCATGCTCCCGCCCATACTCTCGAGCGTCGGTCCGGCCGCGCTCGCCCGCCGGCCGCGCGGGCACCTTCGGAGACGGCGCCCCGTCCATGCCCCAGGGGTGGCGAGCAGCCGGATTCCCCGCCGGCGGGAGTTCCTATGCGATTCGCTGCCTTGCTTCCTGTCGTTGCAATGGCGCTTGCCTGCTCCGACTCAGCGCCGACCGGGCCCGATGCCGCGCGAGGCGCCCTCGTGGGCACCAGCCGCGGCGCCGACCGCGTGACGGTCATGACGCAGAACATGTACGTCGGGACCGATGCCGATGCCCTCATCGTGGCGCTCGCGAGCCCGAGCCCGGACGACGACCTCCCCGCGCTCTTCACCGCCCTCGCCATCCTCGAGCAGACCGATTTTGCGAGCCGCGCCGCCGCGCTCGCCGACGTCATCGAGCGCGAGCGTCCGCACGCGGTGGGGCTCCAGGAGGTCTCCCTCATCCACGTCGACCTGACGGCGGTGGGCATTCCGCTCGTCCACCTCGACTTCCTCGCGACCCTCGAGGCGGAGCTCGCCGCGCGCGGGCTCAACTACGTCGTGGCGGGCTCGAATTTGAACTTCACCGCCGCCCCCACGCCCGGGATCAGTCTCGCCGACTCCGACGTCCTCCTCGTCGACGCGGACCGGGTGGACATCGTCGCTGCCGCGGGACACACGTTTGCCATCAACCTCGGCGCGGTGGCCCCGGGTGTCGTCCTCGAGCGCGGCTACGTCGTGGCCGACGTCACGATCGACGGCCGGAGCATCCGGTTCGTGACCACGCATCCGGAGCCGGACTTCGGGGTGTCGCTCGCGGAACTCCGGGCCGCGCAGGCCACGGAGCTCGCCTCCGTCATTGCGGAGCATCCGTTCGTGATCGTGATGGGTGACCTGAACGACGTGCCGGATTCACCCCTCTACGAGGTGCTGACCGGGGCGGGGCTCGTCGATGTCTGGCGCGCGCTGCGGCCGGGAGTCGACGGCTTCACCGACAAGCATCCGTACGATCTGTCGAACGCGCTTCCGGAATTCACCGCGCGGAAGGACTACATCTTCGTGCGCGGGCTTCCGACGCCATCGGGGAAGGTGCAGGGGAGGATCGAGCTGTACGGGGACACGCCGGCTGAGCGGGTGACCGGAGCGCATGGGCCGATCTGGGTGTCGGACCACGCGGGGGTGATCGCAACGCTGCTCATTCCCTCGGCGGAGAAGTAGCCAGCCATCCGGCGGGCTTGACGGTTCGGCGACGCAACGGGAGAATGGGAATCCGGCCCGGGCACTCTGCCCGGCCGGATTCCTGCTGCGATCCCGGAGGTCCCATGCGCCTCGCACTGCTCCCCGCCGGACTAGCCATCGTGCTCTTCGTATCGCCACTCCGCGCCCAGGCCGACGAAGCGACGATCGCCAATGCGCTCAGTGCGGGGCCCGCCTCCATTCGGGCGGGCGCCACGGTGATGGCACCCGATGGAACGATTCTCCGGAACGGCACCGGTGGCTGGACCTGCATTCCGGACATGCCCGACGTCCCCGGCAACTCCCCGATGTGTCTCGACGCCCAGTGGCTCGACGTCATTTCCGCGTGGCGCGCACGAAAGCCGCCGGTGGTGACCCGGACCGGCTTCGCGTACATGCTGATGGGAGACATGCCCACGAGCAACGTGGACCCCTTCGCCACCGGTCCGACACCGGATAATCAATGGATCGTGGACAGCGGGCCGCACCTCATGCTGATTCTCGCCGATACGACGGCGCTCGCCGGCATCCCGACCGATCCGGCCAACGGAGGGCCGTGGGTGATGTTCGCGGGCACTCCGTTCGCGCACGTGATGATTCCGCTCGGGAGGGATGCATCGGCGGCGCGATAGCCGGGAGGATCTCGATGCGCACGTCGTGCAGCGCCGGCGCGCGCTCGACGACCTCGAAGGCGGGAGGGGTTGGCCGTTTCGGGCGGCAGGCCCGAGGGGAGGGACGGTTACAGCGCGCCATCTGCCCACGGGCCCCGGATCGCCACGGTGGCGCCCTTCAGCGCCCCGGCGTCGGTCGTGGAGCCCATGATGTTGAGGAAGAGGGTCTGCCCGTCGGGGCTGAAGCAGGCCCCGGCGAACTCGGTGTTGTTGAGCGTGTTCTTCGCGAACGGAAAGATCCGGCCGTCGGCGGTGAGGCCCCGGACGAACTGCTCGCCCCCGCCGTCCTCGCAGATGACGATGCCTCCGCGCGGGCTCACGGTGATGTTGTCGGGATAGTCGAGGACGTCGACCGACGGCGACTCGAACACGAGCGTGAGCTCCCCGGCTGACCCGTCGCCCGGGCGGAATTGCCAGACCTGGCCCAGCGACGCGTCCCCGCCGTTGGTGGCGTGGAAGAAGACGCTGTCGTCGCCCCACCAGCATCCCTCCAGCCGGGCAAAGCGGGCGGCCCCGCGGGAGAAACCCTGCGCAAAGACCGCGGACGGATCTCCCCACGCCCCACGGACGTCAGGCTCGTCGATCGGGACCCAGTGGGTGGCAACGGTTTCCCCGATCCGGCGACCGTGGGCGGTATCGAGGTTGGGCCGGTCATCCACCGCCAGCATCTCGAGCCTGCCGCCGTCCGCAAGCGCTCCCCGCGTCTCCGGCAGGAAGCGATAGAAGCCGGCCAGGAGGCGATCCTCGGTCTCATAGACGATCCCCGTGTCGGGGTCCACCGCCACGGCCTCGTGAACGAAACGGCCCATCGCGGTGAGTGGCACAGGCACGATCTCCCCCTCCGCCGCTGCCGGGACCTCGAAGATGTACCCGTGCTCCTTCCCCCAGCCCTGGCGCGTGCCCTCGACGCTCTCTTCGCAGGTGAGCCAGCTTCCCCAGGGCGTCGGTCCGCCGGCGCAGTTGACGATCGTGCCGGAGAGGCTGATGAAGTCGCGGACCAGGGCGGGCGTACCGTCGTCGCCGACCCGGAGCTCGAGCGAGCTCACGCATCCCCCGGCCGTCGGGTCATACGCCCGGGCGGGGTCGCCCTTCGGCCTCGCCGTCCGGGGCGTGTCCCGGTTCTCGTGATTGCGGAGGAGGCGGATGTTGCCGTTCGGAAGGGGGAACGCCGCCATGCCGTCGAAGGCGCCGGGCGTGGGCGCGCCGTCCGACATCGGCTTGCCGGTCCAGCTGAGCAGGGTGTAGCTGAAGCCGGCGGGAAGGGCGAGCTCGGGGCCTGCGGCCCGGAGCGGCCCATAGCCGCCATCGCCCCGGCCCGCGGTCCGTAGCTTCCCGTCCCGCCGGTCCGCCGGGGAGCCGGCGCATGCAATCAACCCCTGAAGCGAAGGCGCCAGGGCCACCGCCCCGGCAAACGAGCTGGTCAGGAATCGCCTGCGACTCTGCATTGCCTTCCTCTCTCGAGCGTATGGCCCCGAAATATGCGCGCGTCCCGAATGTGATGCCCCGCATGTCGCCCGCGGCGGCGGCGGCGCCAGTTTGGGGAGGTGGGGCAGGCAACGGCATTCGCGGGGTAACCGGGGAGGATCCGTGGGAGCGAAGGCGACGGAGATCCGATCGCTCAGCGAGCTGATCGCGGCCGTGACCCCCGAGCTTCCGGAGCGGGAGAGCGGGCGAAGGCGGAATCATGCGGTATACCGGGGGATGCCCCGGGTCGACGACCCGCTGCTCACCGGACTCGACCGGCTGGGGGGTCGGAATGCGCCTCACCGGAAGGCGCACCTCGAGGAGCATCTCTTCCGGAATTTCCTCCGCGCCGCGACCCCGTATACCCGGCCCGGCCAGGACGAGTGGGAGCTGCTGTTTGCCGCGGAGCACCATGGGCTCCCCACACGGCTCCTCGATTGGAGCCACTCTCCACTCGTGGCGGCGCACTTCGCGACGCTGGATCACGACCCGACCGCCGACCGGGTGATCTGGCGGCTCGACTGGCGCCTGGTGCACGAGCGTTTCGGGCTGCGCCCGCTCGCCTTTCTCGTCGAGGACCTGGTCGGCGAGCTCGCGCGACGCGGCATCCGCTCGCTCCGCGAGTTCTTCGAGCGCGCGGGGGAGATGGAGCCGTTCGCCTGTCTCCTCGAGCCGCCGGCGATCGACGCCCGGATCACGGTGCAGTCCGCCGCGTTCACCATCTGCACCGATACGTCGCGTTCCTTCGATGCATTCCTTGCGGCGCACGGCCTCGACTCGGCGCTCGATCGGCTGGTGATTCCCCGCGAGGCGGTGGATCTCGTCCGCGATCAACTCGATCTCTGCGCCATCGACGAGCGGCGGCTCTTTCCGGACATGGACGGCGCCGCCCGCTCCGTGGGCCGGTACTATGCGAGCTCGGGCGGGGCGATGCCGCCCTTGCGGGCTCCCGCGTCGGGGCCGTAAAATCGCAGTGACACGCGCGACGGAATCGCGTCATGCCCGGCCGGGCGTGGCGCGTTGGCCGCGCCGGGCGACCGGTTTATCATTCGACGTGCCGCTCCGGACCCCCGGACGGTTCCCCTCGAGCTGACAGCGATCGCCATCCCGCCGCCCGCGGGACGCGTGTGCGTTTGCAGGCTTGGCCGTTCAAGGGTGTGGTCCTACCGCCAGCGAGCAGGAGCGCCGATGGACTCCACGATCCGCGAAGCACGGCTGCGCCACGAATTCGCCCACCTCTATCCGCCGGTCACGGCGGGTGTCTGGACGCCCGCCGCGGAAGTCGGCGCCCGCATGCTCTTCTGGCATCTGCAGCTGACGGGCACGGTCCGCCTCGGGGACCGGCTCCTCGACGAATCCCATTTCGAGTTTCGCGGGGGATGGTGCCGCGGGGATGCGGGACTTCGCACCCGGGTCGGCGACGAAGACGTCCGGGAGCCGCGCCGGGCCGCGAGCGCCTGAACGGCCCAACCCACCCAATCACATCAGCGCTCGCGCGGTGCGCGGGGCAGGAGTCTCCATGACGTCGCACAATCCCGAAGGTTCGCTCAAGCCGATTGCCCCGACCCGCGTGGCGGAGGAGCTCAAGCGCCTCAGCAGCCAGCGGGCGAGCGGCGAACTCGACGCCGACGAGTACGAGCATCGATTCTCCCGCATGATCAGCGAGCTGCGCGACCGCCGCATCGACGGCTCGCGGGCCGAGATCATGGCGGTGCTGATGCCGCTCAGGGAATCGGGCGTGGTCGACGCGCGCGACATGGAACGCCTCGTCCGGCAGCTCGGCCTCCTCTGAGGCCGCGGCGGCCTTCGTTCGTCCGTGCAGTTCCGCTCCCTCGGTCCCGCCGGTCCGCTCGTTTCCGCGATCGGGTACGGCGGGATGCACCTTTCCATCGCCGACCGGCCCGACGAGGCGCGGGGCATCCGCGCCCTGCACGCGGCCCTCGACGCGGGCGTCACGCTCGTCGACACCGCCGACGTCTACTGCCTCGGCTCCCACGACATCGGCCACAATGAGCGCCTGATCGCCCGGGCGCTCCGCGAGTGGCGCGGCCCTCGCGAGACGGTCGTCGTCGCCACCAAGGGGGGGATGGAGCGGCCCGACGGGCGCTGGGTCCCGAACGGGCGTCCGGCGCATCTCCGCGCCGCCTGCGAGCGCTCGCTCCGCGCGCTCGGCGTGGACCAGATCGACCTCTATCAGCTGCACACGGTCGACCCTGCGGTGCCCCTCGAGGAGAGCGTCGGCGCGCTTGCGCGGCTTCTGGAGGAGGGGAAGATCGTCCGGGTGGGGTTGTCGAACGTCAGCGTGGAGCAGATCGAGCGCGCGGAGCGCATCGTACCGGTCACCGCCGTCCAGAACCGGCTCAATCCCTTCTTCCGCGAAGCGCTCGCCGGGGGCGTGGTCGCGTTCTGTGCGGCCCGGCGCCTCGGCTTCCTCGCGTACAGCCCCGCCGGCGGGGGCCGGCTCAATCTCCGGCTTCCCGCCCATCCCGTGGTCGCGAGGATCGCGCGAGCGAGAGGTGCGAGCGCGCACGCGGTCGTGCTCGCCTGGGTCCTGGCGCAGGGGTCGACGGTGATCGCCATCCCGAGCGCGCGCCAGCCGGCCCATGCGGCGGACAGTGCCGGTGCCGCCGATCTCGCGCTCGGCGCCGACGAGCTCCGCGCGATCGACGAGGCCGACTTCCCCACCGCCTGACTCCGCCCCTTCGGCCTACCATCGAGCACTCCCACAGGCCAGATTTCCCTCATGGCCACCATCAGCCGCCGCAACACCGTGACCGCGATCGTCGGGGGAATTCCCGTTGGCTCCGGGCACCCGATCGTCGTCCAGTCGATGACCAACACCGACACAGCCGACGTCCTCGCGACGGTGCAGCAGGTGGCGGCGCTGGCCCGGGCCGGCAGCGAGCTGGTGCGGGTCACGGTGAACAACGACGCCTCCGCCAGGGCGGTGCCCGCGATCGTCGAGGGACTGGCCCGTGCCGGGCTGGCCGTCCCTGTCATCGGCGACTTCCACTATAACGGCCATCTCCTCCTCACCCGGTATCCCGAGTGCGCGGCGGCGCTCGCCAAGTACCGCATCAATCCCGGCAATGTCGGCGGGAAGCGCCAGGACGAGCATTTCCGGACGATCCTGGAAGTCGCGCTCCGCTACGGGAAGCCGGTGCGGATCGGGGTGAACTGGGGGTCGCTCGACCAGCAGCTCCTGACGGAGATGATGGACGCCAACGCCCGCGCGGCGGCGCCGAAGCCGGCACGGGACGTCACCATGGATGCCATGGTGGAGAGCGCCCTGCAGAGCGCGGCCTTTGCCGAGCGGACCGGGATGTCGCACGACCGGATCGTCCTCAGCGCCAAGGTCTCGGGGGTGCAGGACCTCATCGACGTCTACCGGATGCTCGCCTCGCGCTGCGACTACCCGCTCCACCTGGGCCTCACCGAGGCCGGCCTTGGCGCCAAGGGGATCGTCGCCAGCGCTGCCGGGCTCGCGGTGCTGCTGCAGGAGGGCATCGGCGATACCATCCGGGTCTCGCTGACGCCCGCGCCCGGAGGCGACCGGACGGAGGAAGTCCTCGTGGCACAGCAGATCCTCCAGAGCATGGGCCTCCGGAGCTTTGCGCCGCAGGTGACGAGCTGCCCCGGCTGTGGCCGGACGACGAGCACTTTCTTC
>DASTYH010000110.1:0-5003 GCA_035765075.1 Gemmatimonadales bacterium | reverse complement strand
GCACCACGAGCGCCCCCACGAGAGCCCGCCGAACCAGCGGCGGCCGATGAACGTGGCGGCGCCTTCGGGGCGCGTGTCGGCGAGGTTGTCGACGCCCAGCGTCAGACGCGCATCGTGAAAGAGGGTGACGCCTGCCGAAAGATTGATGCGCGCGTAGGCCGCCTGGTACGTGGTCCCGGAGGCGGCGCGCTGCAGCGGAACGCTGCTGGAGTGCACCAGCTCCCCCGTGAGCGAGGCGATTCCGGGCGTCACGGTGACCGCGCCACGGCTCATGTGCGCGGCCCGACCGAGCAGCGGCTCGCCCGAGCTCTCATCCTCGGTATCGAGCCAGGCGTGCGAGGCGCTCACGCTCACGATGCCTCGGGTGAGCGAACCGCCGGCCTCGAGGCCCGCCGTCCGCGCCCGCGCAACGTTCTGGTACTGGAAGGTGCTGGTCGCCGGGTCCACGAGCGACGTCTCGATGAAGTTCCGGAGCCAGTTGCGGAAGCCGCGGACGTACATCGTGCTTCCCGCCGCGGTCCGGCCGATCTCCGCGCTCGCATTCCACGAATACTCGGGCTCGAGCCCGGGGTCGCCGAGCACGGTGTACGTGAAGCCCTGGGTATTGGTGAAATCGGTGTACAGCTCCTTGAACGAAGGGGCCCGGAATCCGCGGGCGCCGCCCGCCTTCAGGTACACGCCCGCCGGCGCATAGGCCACGAATGCCACGCGGGGAGCGACATCGGTGCCCCACTGGTCGCTCGTGGTGACGCGGAGACCGGTGGTGCTCCGGAGCCACGGCGCCAGCATCCAGTCGGCGCTGCCGAACCCGGCGACATTCGATCCCGCGCGCTCGCCACCGTCGATCCGCGCGCTCTCGAGCCACTCGCGCTCCCCCTTGGCACCCACGATCCAGCGATGCATCCCGATCGTACCGCGACGGATCACCTCGGCGTCGAGCACGCGCTGCCGGTCCCATTCCGGAGTGCCGGCATCACGCGATTCGGTGGGTGACGAGATGAAGCGGTGGTTGTAGATGCTCCCGTGCAGCCGGATCTCGGTGCGCGCCCGGGCGTCGAGCGTGGCGCTCACCAGGGCGTCGTACTGCCAGTTGTCGTTGAAACTGTGGCTCGTCGCGCCACCATGTGACGCGCCCTGATAGGCCTGCTCCTCGATCACGCCGAGGAACCGCGCGTCCAGCGATCCGGCGCCAAGCGCGGTGCCGACGCGCGCGAGACCGTCCCAGCGCTCGGCGGTGCCCGGCGTCGTCCGGGAGGTCCCGGGGACGAGGTCCACCTCGCGGCGACCGAGATCGACCGTGCCGGTCAGTCGGCCGAGCGGGGCACTCACCCGCCCGCGGACATCCCGCTGGCCGAATGAGCCGACCTGCGTGCCCAGCTCGACGCGCCGACCTGCGTCGCGCCGCGTGAGCAGGTTCACGACCCCACCGATCGCCGTGGAGCCGTACAGCGTGGACTGCGGGCCTTCCACGATCTCGACCCGCTCGAGCTGGCTCGGCGCGATGCGCGAAATGTCGAATTCCCCGCCGATCCGGCCCGCCACCGGGGCGCCGTCGAGGAGGATCAGCACCCGGTCCGATCCCAGCCCCTGGAGTACGACGCCGGCTCCCGAGCCCACGACCGGATCGATCTGGACCCCGGGGACGTCGCGGAGGATGGTCGTGAGGTCGGTTCCCGCCCGCCGCTCGAGCTCGGTGCGGCTCAGGGTTCGCACCGCCGCCGGCGCGTCCGACGCCCTTCCCGGTGCGCGCTCGGACGTGACGATGATCTCGTCCACTTCGACTGCCCGGCTGGCGCTGGAGTCCTGCTGCTGGGCCTGGAGGAGGGAGGGTGCGGAAAGGAGTGCGAGCCAGAGGGTGGTGCGACGCATCGCCGATTGGCCGTTTCGATGAGGGTTGAAAACTGATTGAGAATGGTTATCAGATCATAGCCGAGCAAGCTTATAGGGATTCGGCGACGCGGTCAATCCGGAACGTTGCGGAGGCGATGCCGCTTCCGGCGGCACCGCGTGTACACTTCCTCGATGGCCAGCGCGACACTTTCCCGCCACCAACTCGACGGCACTCTCGGGCCCATCGACGTGGACGTCCGCGCCGGGGGGCGGAGCTCGCCCCGGCCGGCGGTCCTCATCGTCCACGGCTTCAAGGGGTTCAAGGACTGGGGGTTCTTCCCCCCGTTTGCGGAGCGGCTCGCCCGGGCGGGGGTCACCGCGGTGAGCTTCAACATGAGCGGCAGCGGGGTGGATGCGGCGGGAAACGCCACCTGGCCCGAGCGCTTTGCGCGGAATACCTACGGCGCCGAGCTCGCCGATCTGGATATGGTCGTCGAGGCGCTCGTTGCTGGGGGGCTCGGTGTCGCCCCGCCCACCTCGCTGGGCCTGGTCGGCCACTCCCGGGGTGGGGGGATCGCCATCCTGCACGCCGCCCGGGACCCGCGCATCCGGGCGCTCGTCACCTGGGCCGCCATCGGGGCAACGGACCGCTGGGATGCCGGGACGAAGCAGTCCTGGCGCGAACGGGGTCATCTCGACGTGACCAATGCGCGCACGGGCCAGGTGATCCCGGTGACCACGGACCTGCTCGAGGAGATCGAGCGCGGCGGCCCCGCGCTCGACATCAGGGCCGCCGCCGGCCGGCTGACGATGCCCTGGCTCGTCGTTCACGGCGTGGAGGACGAATCGGTGCCCGTGGCGGAGGGGCAGGACCTTGCGGCGATGGGAAACCCCGCGTCGACCCGGTGGCTGCCGGTCGACCACGCCGGCCACACCTTTGGCGCGGGCCACCCGTGGAAGCCGCCGGTCCCCGTTGCGGAGCGCGTCTTCGATGCCTCGGTGCGGTTTCTGGGCGAGGCGCTGTTCTCCCGCACTTGACGGCGGGGGCGCGCTCCCGCGAATCTCCCCCCATGCCCATCTACGATTATCACTGCGGGGAATGCGGCACCCGTTTCGAACGGCTCGTCCGCGGCTCGGCGGCGATCGCGTGTCCCTCGTGCGCGAGTCACTCGGTGGAGCGCGTCATGTCGCTCACCGCCCGCCCCGCATCGGCGACGCCGGCGAGCGCGCCGGCGCCGGGACCGGCCGCAGGGCGGGGCGGCTGCTGTGGCGGCGGGTGTCACACGCACGCCCACTGATGCTGGCCGAGGCGATTGCCGAGCGGGTGGCGGGGGCGCCGCCCATCGAGGTGGACGAGCCCGGCCTCTTCTGGGCGGCAGTGGCGCTGATCCTGGCGCCCGACCCGGACGCGCTACTCCTCATTCGCCGGGCGCAGCGTTCGGGTGATCCCTGGTCGGGTCACATGGGACTCCCCGGCGGCCGGCGGAACCCGGACGATCCCGATCTCCTCGAGACGGCCATCCGCGAGACGGCCGAAGAGGTGGGCGTGTCGCTCGAGCGGGCCCATCTCGTGGGGGCGCTCAGCGACGTCGCGCCGCGCACCCCGGTCCTTCCTCCCATTGCAGTCCGCCCCTTTGTCTTCAGGCTTCCTGCCCGCCCGGCGCTCCTTCTGAACCAGGAAGTCGCCGTTGCCGACTGGGTTCCGCTTGCCGCGTTCGTGCCCGACGCGCGACAGGATGTCGCCGTGGAGGTGGCGGGATCCACCCGTACGGTCTCCGCCTTCGTGACCCCCCACGGGATCGTCTGGGGGATGACGGAGCGGATCCTTTCCGACCTGATTCCCCACCTGCGCTAGCCGGAGGCTTGACATTCGCCCAGACGACTCCAAGATTTAGGCAAGACTAAAAATGGGATTCGTATGAGCGCAGCTATTGCCGGCAATGGGGTGACCCGGTCGGTAGAGGATTACCTCAAGGTCATTTACAGACTCTCGACCGAGGGCCGGCCCGCGTCCACCAGCGAGATCGCCCAGGCGCTCGAGCTCGCCCCCGCCTCGGTCAGCGGGATGATCAAGCGGCTCTCGGAGCAGGGACTCCTCGATCACGAGCCGTACCGCGGCGCCCAGCTCACCGACGAGGGACGCCGGATCGCGCTGCGCATGGTGCGCCGGCACCGGCTCATCGAGAGCTACCTCGTCGCCGCGCTCGGCTACAGCTGGGACACGGTGCATGACGAGGCGGAGCGCCTCGAGCATGCGGTCTCCGATCTGCTGATCGAGCGCATGGCCGCGGCCATGGGACACCCCACCGCCGATCCCCATGGCGATCCCATTCCCGCAGCCGATGGCTCGATCGAAGCCGATGATTCGGTGCCGCTGCCCGATGTGCCGTCGGGCGCCACCATCGAGATCCGGCGGGTGAACACCGACAACCCGGCGCTCCTCCGTCATCTGGCCGAGCGGGGACTCAGGCCCGGCGTCCGGCTCCTCGTGACCGATCGGCAGCCGTTCAGCGGCCCGCTCACGGTCCGGATCGGGGATGCCGAGCAGGTCGTCGGCGCCGAGGTGGCGCGGAGCCTCCGCTGCGCCCCGGCCGGCGGGACGGGAGGTGCCGCATGAGCGGCGACGCTTCCGGCAGTTCCCCGCTGAATCCGCGGCTCACGCGGCGCCGGCTCCTTGCCGCCGGCGCGCTCGGCGGCGTCGGGCTCGCCACCGCGGGAAGCGCGCTCGCGCTGCAGCAGGCGCGCGGCGCGATCCCGGCGGATCCCGCCACGCACCACGACATGATGGCCGTGGGCGACATCCGTGCCGGGGCCTTCGATCCGATGGCCTATCTCACCGCGTTCGACTGGGGGAAGGAATCACGGCTCCCGTCGGGCCAGATGCTCCGCGAGTACGAGCTCGTGGCCGAGGACCGGGAGATCGAGGTGGCGCCGGGGGTGTTCTATCCGGCGTGGACCTACAATGGCCAGGTGCCGGGTCCCACGATCCGGTGCACCGAGGGAGACCGGATCCGGGTTCGCTTCCGGAACCAGGGGAGCCACCCCCACTCGGTCCACTTCCACGGGATTCATCCCGCCAACATGGATGGCGCCTTCGAAATGGTGCCGCCGGGCGGGAGCTATACCTACGAGTTCGATGCGGAGCCGGCCGGGCTCCAGCTCTACCACTGCCA
>DASTYH010000109.1:0-6165 GCA_035765075.1 Gemmatimonadales bacterium | reverse complement strand
CCGAAGAAGAACAGCGCCAGCATGTTGAACGCCAGGTGCCAGAGCCCGGCGTGCACGAACATGTGCGTGAACGGCGTCCACGGCCGGACGAGGACTCCGGCGGGATACAGTCCGAGCAGGAGGCCCAGTCGGGGCTGCATCTGCGTCAGGAAGAAGACAAGGACGTTGGCGACGAGGAGCCGGCGTACCCAGGGCGTCATGACCTCTCAGCGCGTCGAAGAAATCGCTCGGCCAGCTGCTCGAGCCGCTCGTCGTCCCGCTCGCGCGCGTCGGCCAGGATCAGCTCGACCGCCGGAATGAGCTCGGGCGCGCCGAAGGCGAAGCCGGTGGCTTCTTCCGCGCCGGCCGAATCACCGGCATTGGCGCCCGCGAGAAGCGCGCGGGCGGCGGCCAGGAAATAGCCCGGGTCGTCGCGGGGCGGAAGCGGATAGCGATGCTCGGGGAGTGCCTCGCCGGAGGCATCCTCGTTGGTGAAGGCGCGGGACATGAAGGAAGTAAAGCGGGAGCGCGGGAAAGCGGGAGAGCGGGAGGCGGGAGAACGGAAAGCGTCTAATCGGCGGGACCGCCGAGGAGGCGGGCGTAGGTCTCGCTCTCGCGGACCGGCTCGAAGTCGGGCCAGGCGGACGCGTGCAGCCAGGCGAGCCCGGCAATGCCATGCCGGAGCGACTGGCTCAGGAGGGCGAGCGCCGCGGTGGTATCGCCACTGATGGCGGCAACGCGCGCCCGATAGGCGGTGTGCCGGCCCGCGGCGTGACTGGGGGTCTCGCCGAGGAGGCGCGCCGCCGCGGCCCGATTCCCGGCGCGGGCCCGGACCAGGGCGACGTAACCCCGGTAATCGATCCAGTCGGGGAAATCGGCCGCGAGGGATTCGAAGTACGGCGCCGCGTCGCGCCAGCGGCCCGATCCATAGAGCGCGAGGCCCATCCAGTCGCGGTGGGAGCGGTGCCCCGGCTCGCGCGCCAGCTGATTGGCGAGCCACGAGACGGCGCGATCGAAGTAGCGGTCCGATTGCGCACCGAATCCGTGCGCGCGCAGCTCCTCCGCAGCGATGACCATGGCGGCGCCCTGGGACCAGTAGGTGTCCGGCGGCAGCGGGGCTGCCTCGCGCATGAGCGAATCGACCGCGGCCACGTTCCCCACGGCGGCGAGCGCCCGGACCTGGAGCGCATGCGCCACCCGCAACGACGCATGCCGCCGCGCCATCTCCTGCGCCGCCTGCAGCTCGCTCGCATGATCCCCCAGGAGGTGATGCGCGTGAGCGAGCTGGGTCCAGTAGGAGGGCCAGTCGCGCAGGGCGCCACGGTCGGGGTTCACCGCCGTCAGTGCGCTCCGGGCTTCACGCGGCCGGTTCAGCATGAGCGCCGTGACCGCAAGGTGGTAGGGTGCACGCGAGGCGGGCGCGATCTCGGTGGCGCGGCGGACGACGCGAAGGGCGCGCTCGCCGTCACCGGCGAGGTGGGCGCGCATGTGGTCCGTGATCAGGACATGGTATTCGCTCAGCTCCTCCGAATGGAGCGCCGCGGTGGCGAGGAGCGAATCGGCCCGGGCGAACTCGGACTCGTTCCAGAGGGCATATCCGGCGTAGATGAGCGCGACGACGAACGTGGTGTCCCGCTCGAACGCATCGAGGAACGCCTGGGCCGCGCGAGCGTAGTCCTGTGCCAGGTGGGCCGAAATCCCCCGGTCGAAGGCCCGGTACGCGGCAAAGGTCGGGGGACGCTCGGTGAGGTCGGGAAACGACGCCAGGCGTTCGCTCGTCCGCACCGCAAGGGCGCCCATCGTCCGCTCGCGGAGGAGCCGGAGTGCGGCGTCGAATGAATCGCGCGGGGCCTCCACCGGCGGCGGGGCGGCCACCAGCTGGCCGGTGGCGGCATCGGTGATCGCCACCTGGGCTCGCAGGCGGTCTCCGATCAGGTAATAGGAGCCCGTCACCACGGTGCCGGCTCCCGTCTCCTCGTGGATCGTCGCGACGTGGTCCGCCGATTCACCGGCGGCGCGGCGCGCGGCCCACCGCTCGGAGGCCTGGAGCGAGTAGGGCCAGGGGACCACCGTCACGAGGCCGGTTTCGAGGAGGCCCTGCGTGATCCAGTCGCCCGCGAGCCGGCCCCACGCGCTGAGCGCGGTGTCGCCGGTTTCGTTCTCGAGCGCGGCGACCGCGACCGGCATCCCGCGAAGTGCCGGAGCGGAGTCGGTCGTCGCGGCGGCCAGTGCGGCCGGTGCCTCGTCGCTGCGCGCCGTCAGGAGGAACCCCGCAGCGACGATCGCGATGGCCGCGACCCAGGGGAGGCTCCGCCGGGCCGAGAGCGCCGGCGCGCCGCTTCCGATGGGCGATCCCCTGGCGTGCCAGCGATCGAACGCGTCCACGATGCGCGCCGCCTCCGCCGGTCGATCGGCGGGGTTCCGTGCGAGCGACGCGGTGATCAGCGCCGCAATCTCCGCCGGGATGGCCGACGGGAGCGAGGCGAGACCGGAGGCGATGTCGAGCGGCCCTTCTCCGGTCAGCATCTCGCGGGCGAGGACCCCCCAGGCGTAGATGTCGGCGCGGTGGTCCACCGGCTCGCCCGAGGCCTGCTCGGGCGCCATGTATCCCAGCGTCCCGATCGCCATCCCCGTTCCGGTCGTGAACCCGCGGATGACCGGCGCGTCGCGCAGCTTGGCGATCCCGAAGTCGAGGAGGTAGGCGTGCCCGCCGACGCAGAGGATGTTCTCGGGCTTGAGGTCCCGGTGGATGATCCCGGCGCGATGGGCGTAGCGGAGCGCCGCCGCGAGATCGCAGAGATAGGCCATCGCCGCCCGCGGCTGGAGCCGGCCCTCGCGGTGCAGGAGCTCGCGGAGCGTTTCGCCTCCCACCCACGGCATGACGTAGTAGAGGAGCCCGTCGGCCTCCCCCGAGTCGATGAACCCGAGGATGTGCGGGTGCGAGAGCCGCGCCGCCACGTGCACCTCGGTCAGGAAGCGATGGGCACCCAGCGCCGCCGCGATGTCCGGCTTCAGGACCTTGAGCACCACGAGCCGGTCGTGCTTCCGCTCCCGGGCGAGATAGACGGTGGCCATCCCGCCGTGCCCGATCTCCCGCTCGATCTCGTACCGCTCGGCGAGCGCCCGCGACAGGTGCGGGAGCATCCCCGCATCCGTGGGGGCCAGCACCGGCCGGTCGAGGACGCCGTCGGCCCGCTCGTGCGCCACCAGCATGCGCTCGACTTCCGCACGCACGGCGGGATCGTCGGGCTGCGCGGCGAGCCACGCGGCGCGATTTTCCGGGGGCTGGTCGAGCGCGCCCTCGAAGAGCTCGGAAATGCGGCGCCAGTCGGCGCTCATGAGGGCACCGTCGGGTAGAGCTCCTTGTACAGCCAGGCCCGCGCCTTGGCCCAGTCGCGCTGAACCGTGCGGGACGTGACGCCGAGCGACTCGGCGATCTCATCCTCGGTGAGCCCGCCGAAGAACCGACGCTCGACCACCTGCAGCAGGCGCGGGTCGAGCGCGCCGAGCCGGTCGAGCGCATCATCGAGCGCGAGGAGCTCGTCGAAGGAGAGGTCCACCCCGATCTGCTCGTTCGTGATCCGGAGCGGCGCGGCGCCGCCGCCGCGCTTCGCCGCTTTCCGGCGCCGCGCGTGATCGACGAGGAGCCGGCGCATCGTGTTGGACGCGATGCCGAAGAAGTGGGCGCGATTCCGCCAGTCGGGGGCGGTGCCGCCCGCGAGCTTGATGTAGGCCTCGTGGACGAGGTCGGTCGGCTGGAGGGTGTGGCCGGGGGCTTCGTGGCGGAGCAGGCGCGCCGCCATGACACGCAGCTCGCCATGGACGAGAGGAACGAGCCGGTCAAAGGCGCTCTCATCTCCCGCCCGGAGAGCTTCTAGGAGGCGAGTCACGTCGCCGCCGGCGGGTGTGGATGCGCTCACGGTATCCCGGGTGTCGTGGTCGGTCAGGATTATCCGCAATATAGGTCGAAGCGGGTATCAGGGGCCATGCGGCCGGAGGAGATAGACGATGATCAGGACAGGGATTCTGACGCTCGCGGCGCTCGCCGCCGCCGGGCCGCTCGCGGGGCAGGGGGCCATTCAGGGCGAGGGTCCGGCGCCGGTGCCGCTGTACGACAAGCTGGGCGCCCACACCTACCCGGTCACCACGGAGGTCCCGCTCGCCCAGCGGTACTTCGACCAGGGCCTCCGGCTGCTCTACGGCTTCAATCATGCCGAGGCGGTCAGGGCGTTCCTGGAGGGGGAGCGACTCGATCCCTCGTGCGCCATGTGCGCGTGGGGGGCCGCGCTGGCGCTCGGACCCAACATCAACGCGGGGATGGACGCGGAGGCGGGGCGGCTGGCCTATCAGGCCGTCCGCCGGGCGCTGGCCGGGGCCGACGGGGTATCCCCCCGCGAGCGCGCCCTGATCCAGGCCCTCGCCGAGCGTTACGCCGCCGACACCGCAGCACCACGCGCGGGGCTCGATTCGCTTTACGCCGGGGCGATGAAGGGGGTGGCGGCGCGCTTTCCCGATGATAGCGAGATCCAGGTCCTGTTCGTGGATGCGCTGATGAACCTGAGCCCCTGGAACTACTGGACCGCGGACGGGAAGCCCCGCCCCGACACACCGGTGATCCTCGAGCGGCTCGAGCGGGTCCTTGCCTCCAATCGGGACCACCCGGGCGCCTGCCACCTCTTCATCCACGCGGTGGAGGCGAACGAGCCGACCCTGGCCGTCCCTTGCGCCGAGCGGCTCGCCGCGCTCATGCCCGGCGCGGGACACATCGTGCATATGCCCGGTCACATCTACGTCCGGGTGGGCCGCTACCTGGAGGCGATCGAGGCGAACCGGCACGCGGTGCATGCCGACGCGAGCTATCTCGAAGGCCCGGCCGCGGCACGGAAGGGGATCTACGCCCAGGGGTACTACCCCCACAATCACCACTTCATGAGCTTCGCCGCCGCGATGGCGGGAGCGAGCGCCACGGCCATTGACGGAGCGCGCCACGCCGCGCGGCAGCTCGGCCCGGAGCTCGTCCGCACCACCCCGTGGCTGGAGGCGGTGACGCCCATCGTCTGGCAGACGCTCGTGACCTTCGGCCGCTGGAACGAGGTGCTGGCGGAGCCCTTGCCCCCGGCCGACCTCCGGTACACGACGGGGATGGCCTACTACGCCCGGGGGATCGCCTTCGCGGCGCACCGGCGCTGGGCGGAGGCGGCGGCTTCGCTGGATACCGTCCGGGCCGTCGCCGCCGCGTTTCCGGCGGGCGAGAACGGCACGGCGCTCAAGATCGCCGTCGAGGCGCTGACCGGCGAGATCGCCCTCCGTCGCGGCTGGATCTCGGCCGCGATCAACGCCTTCGAGCGCGCCGTGGCACTCGAGGACGGGCTCGCCTACACCGAGCCGCCGACCTGGTACTACCCGATGCGCCACTCCCTCGGCAAGGCGCTCCTTGCCGCGAAGCGATATGCGGATGCGGAACGCGTGTACGAGGAGGACCTCGCGCGGTTCCCCGAGAACGGCTGGTCGCTGCACGGCCTCGTCTCGGCGCTGGACGGGCAGCGGAAGTCGGAGCAGGCCAGGGTGGCGCGAGAGCGGTTGCAGCGTGCGTGGGCCGGAGCGGATGTGGTGCTGACGGGGTCGCGGTTCTAGAGCGAAGCGGAAGGACGGAAGGACGGAAGGACGGAAGGGGGGCACCCTTTCCGTCCTTCCGTCTTTCCGTCTTTCCGCCCTATCTTGCAACACCCCCACCCAGGCACCCGATTGTCCGATCTTCTCGCCCAGCTGCAACGGAGTCTTGGCGCCACCTACCGGATCGAGCGGGAGCTCGGCGGCGGCGGGATGAGTCGCGTCTTTCTGGCGGAGGAAGGGCGGCTCGGCCGGCGCGTGGTCATCAAGGTGCTTCCGCCGGAAACGTCGGCCGGGGTGCACGCCGACCGGTTCGAGCGCGAGATCCAGGTGGCGGCCTCGCTGCAGCATCCGCACATCGTGCCCCTGCTCACCGCCGGATCCACGGAAGGCGTCACCGAGGCAGGAACCCGGGGTGACCTACTCCTCTATTACGTCATGCCGTTCATCGAGGGGGAGTCGCTCGCCACGCGCATCGCGCGGGAAGGGGCGCTTCCGGTCGGGGAGGTCTGCCGGATCCTCCGGGACGTGGTGGATGCGCTCGCCTATGCGCACGGCCGCGGGGTGGTGCACCGG
>DASTYH010000108.1:0-2562 GCA_035765075.1 Gemmatimonadales bacterium | reverse complement strand
CCCTCCCTGCAGCGCGCGGGGAGGGCCGACTTTCGTTTCCGACCATCCGACTTTCCGACTGTCCGACTAGTCCACCACTCCCCGAATCGGCACTGCCGGCGGGGCGCTCCGGGTGCGGAGCACCGCGCTCGAGTAGCCGTTGCGCGGGTCGCCGCCCTCGGCGAGGATCTGCTCCACGCGGCCGGGGCCGCGATTGTAGGCGAGCAGGGCGAGGTGCATGTCGCCCCCGAACTGCTCGATGAGGTCCGCGAGGTAGCGGAAGCCGATGCGCAGGTTCACGTCGCGCTGCATGAGCTTCTGCTCGGTGATCGAGCGATCGTAGAAGCGCGCCGTCGGGATCTGCACCTGCGTGTACCCGAGGGCGTCGGCCGAGCTCCGCGCCCGTCGCTTGAAATTGCTTTCCACCTGCACCAGGCGGAATGCGGTCGGGACGGCGATCCCTTCCTCGCGCGCAATATCGTAGATGGCGCCGGCCAGGTCGGTGTCGATCCGATAGCGTGCCGCGTAGCCGGCGACGGTACGCGCCCGCTCGAGCTGGATCCGGAGGAACGTCGCCTCCCGGCCGCTCGCGGCGAGCTTCGCGTCGAACTGCCCCGCGCGATGGGCCGAGGTGGCTTCGACCGCCGCGGCGGCGGAATCGGCCACGGCGCGCGCGCGAACCTGGGTCCAGCCGCCGACTGCGTTCAGCAGCAGCGCGCCCATGATCGCGAAGCCGCCCCGGACGAGCACCTGCTCGACCCGGTTGGCCGATCGCTTTCGCACGGCGTTGAAGTTGGCCATCGTCGCTCCTCCTATGGTTTGCGGCCTGACTCCGGCCGGTGCCAATCGCCCCGGGTTCCCCCGGTCTTGTCGAGCAGGCGGACCTGCTCGATGGTCATCTCGCGATCCACCGCCTTCACCATGTCGTAAACTGTGAGACACGCGACGGCCACCGCCGTGAGCGCCTCCATCTCCACGCCTGTGCGCCCGGTCACCCGGACCGCGGCCACGACGTGCACACCGGGGAGGTCGGGATCGGGCCGTGCGCGCACCTCGATCGCATCCAGCCCCAGCGGGTGGCAGAGCGGGATCAGCTCGCCCGTCCGCTTTGCCGCCATCGTTCCCGCCACCTCGGACACCGCGAGGACGTCGCCCTTCTGCACAGCGTTCCGCTCGATCAGCGCGAACGCCTCCGCGGACATCCGGACCCACCCTTCCGCCGTCGCGGTGCGCTCGCTGACCGGTTTGGCGCCGACGTCCACCATGCGCGCCCGTCCGCTCTCATCCACGTGCGAGAGACTCACAGGATCTCCGCCAGTTCATCTCCCAGGGCCGCGAGCAGGAGCTGGGGATTCACGTTTCCGTGCGCCGCCTCCCGCGCCGCTTCGACCCGGGCGACTGCCCGAACGAGCGCTTCCGGATCCCGCCCCCGGAGTCCTTCCGGCACGAGTCGCCGACTCGATCCGCCGAGTGCACCGCGCGCCGCGTCCGTGAGCGTCTCGGCGAGCGCCTCGAGCACCGCGGTGAACTCACCGCGCGCCGCGTAGGGTGCCTGCGCGAGGGCGGCCTGCATCCGCTTGCCGCGCCCTGCCGCCACCGCCTCGAGAAAGGCCCGCGCCGTGGTCCGGGCGCTGGCCGTCTCGTCCTCTCCCACAGCCGCGCCGATGGCACCACCAGCCATCGCCACCCGCTGGGTCAGCTCTCGCTCCGGGCTCGCTCCCTCGCTCGCGAGGAAGTCGCGCACCTCGGCATCGGAGAGCCGCTGGAGCCGGAGCGGCGCCGCGCGCGACCGGATGGTCGGCAGCAGGTGGCGCGCATCCGTAGCCGTGAGGATGAACACGCTCCCGGCCGGCGGCTCCTCCAGCAGCTTGAGGAGCGCGTTGGCCGCCTCCGGACTCGACTCCTGGGGAACGAGCCGCTCGGCGTCACCGATGATGAAGACGCGGCGTCCCCCCTCTACGGCGGTCAGCGAGGCGGCACGCTGCAGGAGCCGGACGCTCGCGACACTGTGACTCGCCATCCCGTCCGGCCGGCCCCAGAGCGGCTGGGCCCGCCGTTCCGCCATCACCTCGCCGAGCGTCTCTTCGGCCTCGGCGACCTGTTTCTCCGGCTCCCCCGCCTTTGGGCGGGGAATCGGCACCAGCCAGTGAAGGTCAGGGTGCCGCAGCTCCAGCACGGCGCGACACCCGCGGCAGGCCCCGCAGGGCTCCGTGCCTCCGCGCTCGCAGAAGAGCAGCTCCGCGAGCCAGAGCGCCAGTCGCTGCTTGCCGACGCCGACGGGGCCGGTCAGGACCATGACCTGGGGCAGCCGCCCCGTGGCGATCGCTGCGGCGAGCCTCCGCCGCGCCTCATGATGCCCCACCAGACGTGTCAGTCCCATGGGTAGCGAAGATCGTACCGCGGTCGGCAAAAGGGAACCGAAGGCTATGTAACAGATTCTTCCACAACGACTTATGAGTATGGTCCTGCCGCAGTTGCAGGCAAAATGGCAGGGGAATCCGGGCCCGAGATCGATGTGAGTGTCTGCTCGCAGCATCACCGTGCGAGCGTTTGCTCACATCGATCGGAAGGCGTTTCAGAGCA
>DASTYH010000107.1:0-7928 GCA_035765075.1 Gemmatimonadales bacterium | reverse complement strand
GAGGCTGCCGTAGTCGTTGGCGCCGAAACGGAGCGCCACCTGGCCGATCTTGTGACCCATCGTCACCCACGACGACTGGAGATTGGGCACGTTGTCGAGGATGATCCGGCTGAGCGCGAGGGTGCGGAGGTAGGTGACGGCGTCGGTCTTCCGTGCATGGGCGAAGCCCGGCGTCCCCTCGGGCTGCAGCGGCCAGCAGATGAACGCGGTGAAACCGCCGGTGCGCGACTGCACGTCCCGGACGCGGAGCAGGTGCTCCACCCGGTCGGCGTTCGACTCGCCGAGCCCGTACATCATCGTGACCGAGGTCCGCATCCCCTGCCGGTGCGCCTCCTCCTGCACGCCAAGCCACTCCTCCGTCTGCGCCTTCTTCCGGGCCACGCGCTCCCGGACCTCGTCCACCAGGATTTCCCCCCCGCCCCCGGGAATGCTGTCGAGTCCCGCCTCGCGGAGCTGCCGCACCACCTCCGGCATCGGAATCCGGAAGCGCTCGCTGAAGAAGACGACTTCGGAGGGCGAGAAGCCGTGAATGTGGATCGGGTGATGGCGCTTGATATAGCGCATCAGCTCGAGGTACCACTCGAACGGGATGTAGGGGTTGTGCCCCCCCTGCAGGAGGATCTGCACGCCGCCGATCGCCCGGCACTCGTCGATCTTGGCCCCGATCTCCTCGTAGCTCAGGACGTAACCTTCGAGGTCCCGCGGCCGGCGATAGAACGCGCAGAACTTGCAGTCCGCGACGCACACGTTGGTGTAGTTGATGTTCCGGTCGATGATGTAGGTGACCACCGGATCCGGATGGATGCGCCAGCGCTGCGCGTCGGCCATGGCGCCGAGCTCGAGGAGCGGGGCGCGCTCGTAGAGTTCGAGCCACGCCTTGAATTCACTGGAAGTGCGATCGACAACCGTCATACAGTCAACCGTTTACGCCGCTGAGATGAAGGACAGCGAACCGTCCGGAACGAGCCCGTCCTGGGCCAGGCGACGGAAGAAATCGGTCAGCCCCGCCAGGTGGCGATAGGAAAGCGCATAGTCGAGGTCGCCGAAATAGGCGCGGCAGACCCTCGCCGGCAGCCCGGTGTTCCGGGCTGCCTCGTCCGCCAGCTGGTCCAGATGGTCCCGTCCCCACGCGCGGGACTCGAGAAGCCGCTCGTGGATCCGGCGGACCCCGGCGGCGTCCGCGTCCCGCCGGGCCGCCCAGACCGCGAAGACGAACGGGAGTCCGGTCCACTCCTTCCAGGCGAGGCCGAGATCGACCATGTGCGGATAGGTGCGGCGCGCGCTGAGGAGGAGCGCCGCATCCCCGATGACGAGGACCGCATCGTGCGGCAGCGCGGCGAGCGAATCGAGGTCCGACGCCTCCGCCCGCGCAACCGCGTACCGCGGCGCCACCCGCCAGCGGTGACGGGCCAGCAGCTCGAGGAGCAGCACCGAGGTGCGGCTCGAGGCGGTGCGGAGCACCGTGGCGCCGTCGAGCTCCTCCGGCGGGCGGCGCGAGAAGAGCGCGACGCTGTGGACCGGCCCGTCACAGCTGATGGCGAGATCGGGAAGGAGATGGTAGGCCGCCGCGTTCCGCGCGTACTCCACGGCCGACACCACACTCACATCCAGCTCCCCCGCCGCGAGGAGATCGTTGAGCTCCGCCGCCGTCCCCGATACGGTCTCCGCCGGCATCTCGACGATCCCACGGTCCGCCGCCGCGTACACCGGGTAGCAGTTGATCCACGGAATCCGGCCGAGTCTCATGCCGCGTGCACCACCGGGAGCGAGCGCGACCGCTCCACCGGAGGCGGGGGTGGGTCGTCGAACGTCTCGCGCACCGGCCGATAGAGACTGTCGCGCTCGACCGGCCGGCGTCCCGCGCCCCGGATGAGCTCCACGAGGTCCATGTACGGCATGTGCATCTGGGTACGGGCGCCCGCCTCATGGTACACCCGCTCGTACACCACCGTGCCCTCGACGTCGTCGCACCCGAAGCTGAGCGCCACCTGCGAGAGGAAGGGCGTCACCATCGGCCAGTGGGTCTTCACGTGGGGAATGTTGTCCAGGAAGAGGCGACCCACGGCAATGGCCTTCAGGTCCTCGAAGCCGGTCGTCGCGGTGCCGACCCGCCCGAGCTCCTCGCCGAGCTCGTTGTGCTCGGTGTGGTACGCCAGCGGGATGTAGGTCAGGAACCCGCCGGTCTCGTCCTGCAGGCCCCGCAGCATCGCCAGGTGCTCCACCCGGTCCGCCACCGTCTCGACGTGGCCGTACAGCATGGTGCAGTTGGTGGGGATGCCGAGCTGGTGGGCTTCCCGATGCACGCGGAGCCACTCGGCGCCGGTGAGCTTCCGCTCCGCGATCGTGGCGCGGACGGCGGTGCTGAACACCTCGGCGCCGCCGCCCGGAAGGCTCGTGAGTCCCGCCTCCCGGAGCGCCACGAGGACCTCGCGCTCGGAGAGCTTCTCGATGCGCGCGAGGTGCGCGATCTCGACGGCGGTGAGCGCCTTGATGTGGACCTGGGGATGCCGCTCCCGGAGCCCGCGCAGCATGTCCGTGTAGTACGCGAGCCGGAGCTTCGGGTGCAGCCCGCCCACGATGTGGAATTCGCGCGTCGGCGAACCGGCCGCCTGCGCCGCCTCGGCAAACACCTCCTCCAGGGAGCGGGTGTACGCTCCCTCCTCCTTCGGCATGCGCGCAAAGGAGCAGAAGGTGCAGGTGTTGCGGAGGATGCAGACGTTGGTGGGATTGATGTGCTGGTTGGCGGAGAAGAAGACGCGGTCGCCGTTCCGGCGGACGTTGGCGGCGTCGGCGAGCACGCCCAGGCCCAGCAGATCGTCCGTTTCGTAGAGGACGGTCGCGTCCGCGGCGTCGAGGCGGCGCTCTGCGAGCACCTTCTCCGCGATGGGACGGAGGGCCGGACCGAAACGGGCAGGATCGATGACGCCGGGCATGCGCTCTCCTTGCGTTGCCAGTGGCACAGGCCCGGAAATCTATACGGATCGGAGGGGGGGAGGAACGGGAAACGACGGCGGCCGCTCCCGGAGGAGAGCGGCCGCCGACATCGGGAGGAGCCCGGCGCGAGGCTAGCGGAGCGGCTGGCGCACCGCGAGCGTGGCGTTGTGGCCGCCGAAGCCGAAGGAATTGCTGATCGCCACCTCGGTGGCGCGCTCGACCATCCGGTTCGGCGCCGAATCGAGATCGCACTCGGGATCGGCGGTGAACTGATTGATCGTCGGCGGGATCCGGCCGGTCCGCGTCACCAGCAGCGAGACCGCAAACTCGAGCGCGCCCGCCGCACCCAGGAGATGGCCGGTCATCGACTTCGTGGAGGCGAAGACCAGCCGCCGGGCATGCTCGCCGAAGACCGCCTTCACCGCCTCGGTTTCGGCGATGTCGCCGAGCTCCGTGGAGGTGCCGTGCGCATTCACGTACCCTACCCGCTCGGGCGCCACGCCAGCATCGGCGAGGCACGCGAGCATGGCCCGCTGCGCGCCCTCCCCCTTCGGCGCCGGCGACGTCATGTGATACGCGTCGCCGCTCGCGCCGTAGCCGATCACCTCGCCGAGGATCTCCGCCCCGCGGCGCTCCGCATGCTCGAGGCTCTCCAGCACGACGATGCTGCCGCCGTCTCCCAGGACGAAGCCGTCACGATCCTTGTCGAACGGCCGGCTGGCGGTGGCGGGGTCGTCGTTGCGCGACGAGAGCGCGCGCATGTTCTGGAAGCCGGCGATCGTGAGGCCGGTGATGGCGGCCTCCGCGCCCCCGGTCACCATCGCATCCGCCTCGCCGTCCCGGATCATGCGATACGACTCGCCGATGGCATGCGCGCTGGAGGCGCACGCCGACACCGTGGCGAAGTTCGGTCCCCGGAGGCCGTAGCGGATGGACACGAGCCCCGCGGCGATGTCGGGGATGAACATCGGCACGAAGAACGGGGAGACGCGGTCGGGCCCCTTCGTGAGGTAGAGGGAGCACTGGTCCTCGAAGGTCTGCATCCCCCCGATGCCGCTCCCGATCACGACCCCGGTGCGGTCGGGCGCGGGAACGTCGCGGTCGAGCCCGGCCTGCGTGACGGCCTGATGCGCCGCCGCGATGGCGAACTGGGCGAAGAGGTCGAGCCGCTTCGCTTCCTTGCGGTCGATGTACTGGAGCGGGTCGAAGCCCTTCACCTCACAGGCGAACCGGACCTGCAGCGCGGCGGGATCGAACTTGGCGATCGGTGCGGCCCCGGAACGCCCCGCGAGGAGGGCGTTCCAGGTGGACTCGACGTCGTTGCCGACCGGCGTCACCAGCCCGATGCCGGTGACGACGACACGATGCGGCAAGCTTTATTTCCCGATCTTGGTGTGAAGGTAGCCGAGGGCGTCGCCCACGGTGCGGAGCTTTTCGGCGTCCTCGTCGGGGATATCGATGTCGAACTCCTTCTCGAAGGCCATCACGAGCTCGACGGTATCCAGGCTGTCGGCTCCGAGGTCCTCCATGAAGCTCGCTTCGTTGGTCAGCTTCTCGCGCTCCACGCCGAGCTCTTCGACGATGATGTCCTTCACCTTCTCTTCGACGTTGTCCATGTCGTCCTCAGGGTAGTGATTCAGGAGCTGACTCAGATGACCATTCCGCCGTCGACCACCAGCACCTGCCCCGTGACGTACGAGGCGAGATCCGACGCGAGGTACAGCACCGCGCCGGCGACGTCCTCGGGCCGGCCGAGCCGGCCGAGGGCAATGTGCTCTAATAGAGCGTTTCGCGCCTCGTCCGGCAAGGCGCTCGTCATGTCGGTTTCGATGAACCCGGGCGCCACGCAATTGGCCAGGATCCCCCGGCTCGCATACTCCTGGGCGACCGACTTCGTGAACCCGATCAGGCCCGCCTTGCTCGCGGCGTAATTGGCCTGGCCCTTGTTCCCGGTCAGGCCAACGACGCTCGAGATGCTGATGATCCGCCCGCTCCGCCGCTTCATCATGCCGCGGATGACCGCACGGGTCGCGTTGAACGCGCCCTTCAGGTTCGCGTCGAGCACCGTGTCCCAGGCCGCCTCGTCGAGGCGGACGAGGATGTTGTCCCGCGTAAGCCCCGCGTTGTTCACCAGGATGCTCACCGGGCCGAGCGCCGCCTCCGCCGCGGCCACGGCCGCCTCGACCTCGGTCATCCGGGCGACGTCACACGCCACCCCGGCGGCGCGCTCGCCCAGGGCTTCCGCCACCGCCCGCGCCCGCTCGGCGTCGCGCCCCGCCACCGCCACCGACGCGCCCGCCGCGTGCAGCGCCTGCGCGATGGCGAGTCCGATGCCCCGCGTGCCGCCGGTGACGAAGGCCACCCGGCCGGAGAGATCGATCGTGGTCGTCATACGAGGAATCGCTCCACTTCGTCCGCCGTGCCGAGTGCGATGCCGGATGCCTCCGGCACGATCCGGCGGAGGAGCCCGGAGAGCACATTCCCCGGCCCCGCTTCGAGGAACCGCGCTTCGGGATGGAGTCGCGCGGCGGTGAGCATGCATTCCACCCAGCGGACCGGCGCGGTGAGCTGATCGACGAGGAGCGCGCGCGCCTCGTCCGCCGTCCCCACCGGCGCCGCCGTGGCGTTCGCGATCACCGGGAAGGCCGGCTCGGCGAACGGCACCGACTCGAGCGCCTCCCGGAGGCCGGCCACCGCGGGGGCCATCAGGGGCGAATGGAACGCGCCGCTCACCTTGAGCGGGAGCACCCGCCGCGCGCCCGCCGCGCGGCAATTGACGCCGGCCGCCTCGACGGCGGAGGGATCGCCCGAGATGACCGTCTGGTCCGGCGCGTTCAGATTGGCCGCCACGGCCACGCCGTCCGCGCCCGAGGCCTCGGCGCACGCGGCGGCCACGGTCTCGGTATCGAGGCCGAGAATCGCGGACATCGCCCCCGGCCGCTCCGTCCCCGCCTGCAGCATCAGCTCCCCGCGCCGGCGCACGAGCCGCGCGGCATCCGCGACGGTCAGCGAGCCGGCCGCGATGTAGGCGCTGTACTCGCCGAGACTGTGCCCCGCCGCCAGCACCACCGTTCCGAGGCGGGGGGCCGCGGCGGCGAGCACCGCCGCCGAATGCGCGAGGATGGCGGGCTGGGCGTTGTGCGTGAGGGTGAGCTCGCTCTCGGGCCCCTCCCACATGAGGCGCGAGAGCGGCGTCCCGAGCGCGTCGTCGACGGTCTCGAACGTCTCCCGCGCGGCCGGAAAGCGTTCCGCGAGGTCCCGTCCCATGCCGACCTTCTGCGCCCCCTGGCCGGGGCAGAGAATGATCGTCACCACCGGACGACGGCGCTCCCCCAGGTGAACCCCGCTCCGAACGCGACGAGGAGCACGAGCGAGCCCGGGCCGATGCGCCCTTCCCGCACCGCCTGGTCGAGCGCGATCGGAATCGACGCGGACGACGTATTGCCGTAGCGGTCGACGTTCACCATGACGCGGTCCATCGGCATCCCGGCGTGCTTCGCCGTGGCCTCGATGATCCGGATGTTGGCCTGGTGGGGAACGAGGAGGTCGATCTCGTCGGCGCTCACGCCGGCGCGCCGAATCGCCTCGTCCGAGGCTTCGGCCATCGCGAGGACGGCGGCCTTGAAGACTTCCCGGCCCGCCATCCGGATGAAGTGCGAGCGCTCGGCGAGCACCTTCTCGCTCAGCGGCTCCGCGGCGCCGCCGCCGGGCCGATAGAGGAGATTGCCGAGCCGGCCGTCCGACTTGAGGAACGTGGAGAGGATCCCGCGCGGCTTGTCCCCCGTCGGCTCGGTCCGCTGCACCACCGCCGCGCCCGCGCCATCACCGAAGAGAATGGCGGTGCCGCGGTCCTCGTAATCGGTGATGGACGAGAGCTTCTCGGCGCCGATCACCAGCGCCGTTCGGCTCTGGCCCGAGGCGATGAGCCCCTCGGCGATCGTCAGCGCGTAGATGAAGCCGGGGCATGCCGCCGAAATGTCGAAGGCGGCCGCGTTCCGGGCGCCGAGGAGCACCTGGAGATCGCACGCGGTCGACGGGAGGAGCCGGTCCGGCGTGGCGGTGCCGAGGACGATGGCATCGATCTGGTCGGGCGTCACGCCCGCCTGCGCCATCGCCTTCATCGAGGCCTCGTGCGAGAGATCGGCCACCGATTGCGAGGGATCGGCGATGTGCCGCTCGCGGATGCCGGTGCGCTCCACGATCCACTGGTCGGAGGTCTCGAGCCGCTGCTCGAACCAGGCGTTGTCCAGCACCCGCGGCGGCACCGCGACGCCGAGGCCCCGGATGGCAGCGAACGGCCGGCGAAGCATGGCGTCGCTCACGAGCGCTCGGCCGTTTCCCGCTGCGCCATTTCCGCGCCGATGTGCTGGCTCAGGCCGCTGCGGACCGCCTGCAGGGCGACGCGAATGGCGTTCTTGATGGCGTTGGCGCTCGAGGAGCCGTGGCAGATGATGGCGATGCCCTGGACGCCGAGCAGGGGTGCCCCGCCGTACTCCGAGTAGTCCAGGGCGCGGAAGACGGTGCGGATGTCGTCGCGCTCGAGCACGCCCGGCGCATCCCGGCGCACCATGCGGACGATGAGCCGGGCCACCGACTCGTAGAACTTGAGGACGACGTTGCCGACGAACCCGTCGCACACGACGACATCCACCGCGCCATGCTTGTCGTGGCCCGCCAGGATGTCCCGCCCCTCGATGTTGCCCACGTAATGGATCCCCGGCCGCTTCCGGAGGAGGGTATGCGCCTCCTTCACCACGGCGGTGCCCTTCTCGTCTTCCTCGCCGATGTTGAGGAGCCCGACGGCGGGGTTGGCGCGCCCGAGGATGTCCCGCATGTACACCGTCCCGAGCACGGCGAAGCCGACCAGCTCGCGGGCGGAGCAATCGACGTTGGCTCCGCCGTCGACCAGCAGGACCATCCCGTCGGCGGTGGGGAGGGCGGGCGCGACGCTGGCCCGTTCCACCCCGTCATGGAGCCCGAGGAGGACGGTGCTG